>NZ_VFUV01000030.1:0-28424 GCF_006441315.1 Mesorhizobium sp. B2-4-19
GTTTGGGGGGACTTGGGGGGGTGGCCCGTCGCAGCAATAATGTCCGAGTCCGATGATGGTTCCGTGACTGCGTCACTTTTTTAAGAAATTTTTGACGCTGCCTGCTGCGAGCGGGCCGCCAGCCAGTCGCGGCCGGCATGGGCGAACACCGCGCAGAGCACGATGGCGCCGCCGATAATGCTGGCGACAGGCGGTATCTCGGCCAGGAACAGGAAGGCAAAGAGGATCGCGAACGGCACTTCCGCCGAGCCGAGCAGGCCGGATTCGGGCGCCGGGATAAGTCGCGCCCCTTCCGTCCACAGGATCGACGACAATGCGAAGGATGCGCCGAAGGTGACGAGCAGAACGGCATCTCTTGCCGAAACCGCCAGGGGATCGGTGACGAACCAGCCGAATATGAACAGCAGGAAGGCTGAAACCGCGCCGGCCCACACCACGGGCGTGTCACGGAAGGCGCGCACCATGATCATGTAGAGCGCGCTGCCGGCCGTCATCAGCAGCGCCAGGCCGTCGCCGAACAGATTGCCGGTGCCGAAGCCCGACCAGACCATGATGGCCACGCCGCACAACGACACGGCCGCCGCGAGCATGGTCTGCAGGCGGAAGGGCTCGCGCACCAGCACCCAAGCCAGCAGGGCGGCAATGAAGGGCGACGTCGCATAGATGACCGCGACATTGGCGACATAGGTGAACTTGAACGCCGAGATGAAGGCGATGCTGGCCAGCGCGCCTTCAACCGCCAGCAGCCAGCCGCGCCAGCCAAGCCGCAGCGTGCCGCGGTTGCCCGAGCGGTGGCGGCGCCACAGCACATAGAGGCTGATCAGGATCGAGCCGACAAAGCCGCGCCAACAGGTAATGGTCAGCGGATCGGCGTGGATCGACTTGGTCAAGACGCCGGTCAGGCCGAACACCGCGGCCGATGACGACACCAATATGACGCCAAGCGTACGCTCGGAGGCTTCGGGTTTGGCGGCTGCGACGTCAGTCATGCCGACAACCTACCCCGTCCGGTCCTGACATCGTAGTGTCAGCAGTGAGCGTCATCCCCATCACAGCCGCTTGCGGAAATGCTCGCCGCCGACGATCAGCAGCCCGGCGGCGATGATCAGGGCGGCACCCAGAAACACTTCGCGGCGCGGCACGTCGCCCCAGATCGCGAAGCCGAGCGCGAACGCCCATAACAGCGAACTGTATTCGAGAGGCGCGAGGATCGATGCCGGCGTGCGCTTCATGCCTTCGAAGAGGAGATATTGCGCCAGACCGCCAAGCGCGCCGACGCTGGCGAGAAGCAGCAACTGGGCCAGATCAGGCGTATGCCACCACAACAGCGCCGGCACCGACGAAAACAGCAGGAAATAGAAATTGTTGAGGAGAAGCTGGATCATAGAGCGCTCGGCAAGCGCGGTCTTGCGCAGGAGCACGATGGCGATCGCCCAAAAAAGAGCGGCCGCCAGCACCAGAAGCACCGGCACGGACAGGCCGAGATGAGTCGGGTCGCAAGCGACGAAGACGCCGGCAAAACCGATCAAAACCGCCAGCCAGCGCGACATCGGCACCTTTTCGCCGAGGAGGAACACCGAAAACACGGTGACGATGATCGGCGCTGCGTAATAGACGGTGGTCAGCTCGGCGAGCTGCAGGCTGCGCGCGGCGTTGTAGTAACAGAGCCAGGCGGCAAGCGTGAACGCGCTGCGCACCAGCATCGGCCGCACGATCGGCGAGCGCACCGTGTCCGCAAACAGCTGTCGCCCGCCGATCGCCGCGCAGGCGCCGAGAATGGTGATGCTGCGGAAGAACATGATCTGCCAGACCGTCATTCCGGTGACCAGCAGCTTGATCGAGGCGTCCTGCGTCGAAAATAGGAGATAGGCGGCACCGGTCAGCAGGATTCCGGCGAGAACCCTTTCGCGTGTTTCGAGAATGGCGACATCGGCCATAAGGCGCGGACCAAAGGTGCGGGAAGCGACAGGAATAGCTTGAGGACTCTGCGAAATCTGGCCTCGGCTCCCAGCTATACGGGTGAAAGCCGACACAGCGCTACGCCAGCCCTGAGCTTGCATTGGGGCAGGGATTGCTTGCTTCCAGCACGCGATCGGCACTTATATCTGATATCTGACGAAGCCATGCTGCTCGCTGGCTGCAAAGCGAAAGAGGCAACGAAAATGGATGCAACCACACTCAAGGCCATGCAGGCGCCGCTGAAGCAGGTCTACCGCGACGACGCCTCGCAAGCACTGATCACGCTGAGAGCGAAGGGCTCGATCGACGATCAGTCTGTGGCCTGCAAGGTCGAGACGGGCAGGGCGCTCGCTATCGCCGGTCTGCATCCGGCAACCGGCGGCTCGGGCCTCGAACTCTGCTCCGGCGACATGCTGCTGGAAGCACTGGTGGCATGCGCAGGGGTGACGTTGAAGGCAGTGGCGACGGCGCTCGAGTTCAAGCTCGGCGCCGCCACGGTGGAAGCCGAAGGCGATCTCGACTTTCGCGGCACGCTCGGTGTCGCCAAGGACGCGCCGGTCGGTTTTCGTGCGATCCGGCTCAATTTCGCTCTCGACACGGATGAACCGCAGGAGCGCATTGATGCACTGCTGAAGCTGACCGAGCGTTATTGCGTGGTGTTCCAGACCATCAGCCAGAAGCCGGAATTGACCGTGAGTGCCCGGCCCTGAAATCAGAAGGCCCGCGGCAAGCGGCAGCGGGCCTTGTTGCGACGAATGCTTACTGCGCGGACGGCTGTTCGGCATCGCCTTCGTCGGTAAAGGGCGAGGCACTTGGCACGCACTGCACCGACCAGCCCGCTGGGGTCGGCTGCTTCTGATATTCGGTGATGGCGGCGGTGCACTGTTCGCGCTTGTCGAAGGTGCTGGGCAGCACCACCATGCCGCCCTGCGGGCCGGCGATTACCAGATACCAGACCAATGCTGCGGTCGTAGCCATGGGAGTTTCCTTGTTCTGCCCAGTTTGGGCTCTCGCTGTTGTGGGAGTCGCTACGATCCTAACAACTCCGGGGAAATGACGAAAGCATGACCGCCGCGCAGCTTTTCCCGCTCAGATCACAGCCGCGTGATGATGTGGCGTATCTCTGAGCAAGGTTTGCGACCCACGCTGCTCAGTTGGTTGCAAAGCAGTAAAACAACCCGTCGCCGCCGGTGCCCTTCAGTGCCTCCTGGCTGCAGCCGCCGCGTGAGGCATGCGAGGAATTCCGATCCTCCGGTTTCGAATGTCCTAGGTTCGAAGAACGTAGCCGGAGGGTCTTTTAATCCCTGACATAGGCCACCCAGGCGATTCCGCGAGCCGTCAAAACCAAGGTGTGAATTTATTCGGGCTGCCTGTAGGCGACGAAGCGGTTGTGCTTGGCCTGAAAGATCAGCCCGGTCTCTTTCAGCTCCGGGCTGGCCAATGGCACGATGCGCTTGGCGATCTCGGAAGGATGCGGCAGCGTCTCCGGATCCTCGCCGGGCACGGCCTGGGCCCGCATGGCGGTGCGCGTGGCGCCTGGGTCGGCGGCGTTGACGCGCAGCGGCAGGCTTTGCGTCTCATGCGCCCAGGAGCGCATCATGGTCTCGACCGCCGCCTTCGATGCCGCGTAGGGCGCCCAGAAGGCGCGCGCCGAGTGCGCCGCGTTGGACGACAGGATGATGGCCCGGCCGGCATCGGAAAGCCTGAGCAGTGGGTCGACCGAGCGGATCAGTCGCCAGGTCGAGGTGACGTTGATGGTCATCACCTTTTCGAAGGTCTTGGCCTCGACATGGCCGATCGGCGAGATCACGCCGAGCACGCCGGCATTGGCGACGAGGATGTCGAGCTTGCCCCAGCGCTCATGGATGGCGCCGCCCAGCCGATCGATGCCGGCCATGTCGGCGAGGTCGAGCGGCACCAGCGTCGCCTGGCCGCCGGCCGCCTTGATCTGGTCGTCGAGTTCTTCCAGCCCACCGACCGTGCGCGCAACCGCGATGACATGCGCACCGGCGGCGGCCAATTCCCTGGCGATGAAATAGCCGATGCCGCGCGAGGCACCGGTGACGACCGCGACGCGGCCGGTAAGGTCGAGGGTCATGCGAGAATTTCCGTAAGGTCTGGCCTACGCCCCACTGTTCGCCAGCAGCGACAGCGTGCGCACATTGTCGTGGCCTTCGAAGTCGAGCAGGCGGGTCGGATACTGGCCGGTGAAGCAGGCGTCGCAGAACTGCGGTTGCTCATCGTTGCGGCTGGCCTCGCCGACGGCGCGGTAGAGGCCGTTGATGGAGAGGAAGCCGAGCGAATCGACACGGATGAATTCGGCCATCTCTTCCACCGACATGCGCGAAGCCAGGAGCTTCGATTTCTCCGGCGTGTCGACGCCGTAGAAGCAGGAGGCGCTGGTCGGCGGCGAAGCGATGCGCATATGCACTTCCCGGGCGCCGGCATCGCGCACCATTTGCACGATCTTCTGGCTGGTGGTGCCGCGCACGATAGAATCGTCGACCAGCACCACGCGCTTGCCCTCGATCATGCGGCGGTTGGCGTTGTGCTTCAGCTTCACGCCCATGTGGCGGATCGAATCGCCGGGCTGGATGAAGGTGCGGCCGACATAGTGGTTGCGGATGATGCCGAGCTCGAAGGGAATGCCGGCCGCCTGGCTGAAGCCGATCGCCGCGGGCGTGCCGGAATCCGGCACCGGCACGACGATGTCGGCCTCGACCGGGTTTTCCTGTGCCAGCTCGGCGCCGATGCGCTTGCGCACCTCGTAGACGTTGCGGCCTTCGACCGAAGAATCCGGCCGGGCGAAATAGACGTATTCGAAGATGCAGAAGCGGGTCTTCTGCGGCTCGAACGGGAACAGGCTTTCAATGCCCTTGGAGGTGACGACGACCATCTCGCCCGGCTTCAGGTCGCGCACGAAACGCGCGCCGATGATGTCGAGCGCGCAGGTTTCGGAGGCCAGGATCCAGGCGCCGTCGAGGTCGCCC
The DNA here is from genome assembly GCF_006441315.1 of Mesorhizobium sp. B2-4-19. Classification (NCBI taxonomy): domain Bacteria; kingdom Pseudomonadati; phylum Pseudomonadota; class Alphaproteobacteria; order Hyphomicrobiales; family Phyllobacteriaceae; genus Mesorhizobium; species Mesorhizobium sp. B2-4-19. The sequence goes on from NZ_VFUV01000030.1 coordinate 4,950, forward strand.
AGCACCAGCGGGCGGATGCCGAGCGGATCGCGGCAGCCGATCATCTTCTTGGCCGTCATCGCCACCAGCGAGAAGGCGCCCTCGACCTGCCGGACGGCGTCGATGAAGCGTGAGTTGAGGTCGCGTTCCTTGCTGGTCGCAACCAGATGCAGAAGCGTCTCGGTGTCAGAGGTCGATGAGAAGATCGCGCCCTGCTTCTGCAGCGCGCGCTGCACCGTCATGGCGTTGGTCAAATTGCCGTTGTGGGCGACGGCGAAGCCGCCATCGGCCAACTCGGCGAAGAACGGCTGGATGTTGCGCATGCCGGCGCCGCCCGTCGTGGCGTAGCGCGTATGGCCGATGGCGCGGTTGCCTTGCAGGCTGTCGATGACGCGCTGCTTGGTGAAGGTGTCGCCGATCAGACCGACATGGCGTTCGACGTGGAACTGGCTGCCGTCATAGGAAACGATGCCTGCAGCTTCCTGGCCCCGATGCTGCAGCGCATGCAGGCCGAGTGTGACGATTGCCGCTGCGTCCTGCCGCCCGAAAATGCCGAACACACCGCATTCATCGTGGAAATGGTCGTCGGCCTCGGCGGAAAGCACGTCGTCTGCGTCTGCCATCTTAAGCTCCGCTAAAATCGCCATATAATGCGGGTTCGCGTCGAAAGCAACGCGCGCCGTGCAGTCGTTCACACCATCGTCTGTTCAGGCGCCCTTTCGGGGTCAGTTTGCCGGTGCCGTTGGTGCGGCCGGTGCTGGCTTGGCTGTGTTGTCCGCGGGGCCAGCGTCATTGTCGTCCGGGGCCGGCGCATTTGCATCGTCACCTGTTGCCGGCACATCCGCCGCCGGCGCATCCGGGGCGGCCGGAGTCTCGCCACCCGCTTTCGGGCTGAGCTTCTTGAGGATTGCGTTTTCGGTATCAGCGGGCAGCAGGTTCTCGATCTTGGCACCGATCGATTCCAGCAATGGCCGTGATTTGGCGTCGGTCACCCAGGCCGGGGCCTTGGCGCCGGCCAGCCAGTTGAAGAACAAAAGCGCTACCGCGACGACCAGGATGCCGCGCGCGGCGCCGTAGAGGAAACCGAGCGTGCGGTCGAGCGCGCCGATGCGCGAATCGATGATCCAGTCAGCGAGCTTCATGGTGATGACCGAGACGACGATCAGCGCGACGATGAAGACGACGCCGGCGGAGGCCGCCATGGCGATCTTCTCATTCTCGATGTAGGGCTTCAGATAGGGCAGGACCGGCTTGTAGAAGAAGAAAGCCGCCGCCGCTGCCGCCGCCCACGAGACGACCGACAGGACCTCGCGCGAAAAGCCGCGAACCATGGCGAGCATCGCCGAGACCAGGGTGAAGCCGACCAGGATTCCGTCAAGCAGCGTAATCGGCATGTCTTTCACCCCACTCCGATTCTTTTTTCACGGCTCGGCGAGCCGCGTCATTCTTCGTCGTCCACGCGGCTTCGACGTGAGCCGGCTATGCGCGCGACGAGGTCGGCAAGCTCGGTGGGCTGGAAAGCACCGGCCCCGATCCCTCCGGCAAGTTCCTCGCTGCCCAAGGGCAGAACCGCGCTACCAAAACCCAGCTTTTCGGCTTCCTTGAGGCGTTGCTGCGCATGCGCAACCGGCCTCACGGCACCCGACAGGCTGATTTCGCCGAAATAGACGCAATCGGCGGGAAGGGCAAGACCGGTGAGCGAGGAAACCAGTGCGGCGGCGACCGCCAGATCGGCCGCCGGCTCGCTGATGCGGTAGCCGCCGGCGACGTTGAGATAAACGTCGTGCTGGCCGAAGCGAACGCCGCAATGCGCCTCCAGCACCGCCAGCACCATCGACAGTCGCGCGCCGTCCCAGCCGACCACTGCCCGGCGCGGCGTGCCGAGCGAGGATTGTGCCACCAGCGCCTGGATCTCGACCAGAACCGGCCTTGTGCCTTCCATGCCGGCGAAAACGGCGGCACCCGGCGATTTGGCATGCCGCTCGCCGAGAAACAGCTCCGATGGGTTGGAGACTTCACGCAAACCCTTGTCCGACATTTCGAAGACGCCGATCTCGTCGGTCGGCCCGAAGCGGTTCTTCACCGTGCGCAGGATGCGGTAATGGTGTCCGCCTTCGCCCTCGAAATAGAGCACGCCATCGACCATGTGCTCGACCACGCGCGGGCCGGCGATCTGGCCTTCCTTGGTGACATGGCCGACCAGCACGATCGCGGCACCCGTGGATTTCGCATAACGGATCATCGCCTGGGCGGCGGCGCGCACCTGGGTAACCGTGCCCGGCGCCGAATCGGCAAGGTCGGTCCACAGCGTCTGGATCGAATCGAGAATGACCAGGTCCGGCCGCTTGCCGTCGGCGATCGTGGCAAGGATGTCCTCGACATTGGTCTCGGCCGCCAGTTCCACCGGCGTGTCGGCGACGCCGAGCCGCTGCGCCCTCAGCCTGATCTGAGCGACGGCTTCTTCGCCCGAGACATAGACGATGCGGTGGCCTCGCGACGCCAGCGCAGCGGCAGCCTGGGTGAGCAGCGTCGACTTGCCGATGCCGGGATCGCCGCCGACCAGAAGTGCGGAGCCGCGCACAAAGCCGCCGCCGGTGGCGCGGTCGAGTTCGCCGATGCCCGAGATGATGCGCGGCGCGTCCTCGATGTCGCCGGAAAGGGTGGTCAGCACCACCGCGCGGCCCTTGCGGGCATTGCGCGTATTGGCGGGCCCCGAGCCGATGCCGCCGGAGGTCCCTTCCTCGACCAGCGTGTTCCATTCGCCGCAGGCATCGCATTTGCCGGCCCAGCGCTGGTGCACCGATCCGCAGTTCTGGCAGATGAACTGGACGCGCGATTTGGCCATCAGGTGTGGCCTGCCGTCGGATACGCGCACGAAGCTGCCGGAAGGGTCGAGGCCTGTCTCAAAAGGTCACTCAAACCTCTCCGCAATATGATGCTCTTCCGCCAGATCGGAGAAGCGGGTGAATTCGCCGTGGAAGGCGAGCGTCACCGAGCCTGTCGGGCCGTGGCGCTGCTTGGCGACGATCACCTCGGCCTTGCCGCGCATCTCGTTCATCTCGTTTTCCCACTTGACGTATTCCTCGGTGCCAAGCTTCGGCTCGCGGTTCTTGAGGTAATACTCCTCGCGGTAGACGAACATCACGACGTCCGCGTCCTGCTCGATCGAGCCGGATTCACGCAAGTCGGAGAGCTGCGGGCGTTTGTCTTCGCGGCTTTCGACCTGACGCGACAGCTGCGACAGCGCGATGATCGGCACGGCGAGTTCCTTTGCCAGCGCCTTCAGGCCCGTGGTGATCTCGGTGATTTCCTGCACGCGGTTCTGCGAGGCCCTGGCGGATGAACCCTGCATCAGCTGGATATAGTCGATGACGATCAGGTCGAGGCCGCGCTGGCGCTTCAGGCGGCGCGCGCGGGCAGACAGCTGCGCAATGGAAATACCACCGGTCTGGTCGATGAAAAGCGGGATCTTCTGCATGGTCTGCGAACAGGCGACCAGCTTTTCGAAGTCCATTTCACTGATTTCGCCGCGGCGGATCTTTGAGGACGAGATTTCGGTCTGCTCGGAAATGATACGAGTCGCCAGCTGTTCGGACGACATTTCGAGCGAAAAGAAGCCGACCACGCCGCCATTGGCCGCCTTGAACGATCCGTCCGCCTGCTGCGCCGGCACATAAGCCTCGGCGATGTTGAAGGCGATGTTGGTGGCGAGCGATGTCTTGCCCATGCCCGGGCGTCCCGCAAGCACGATCAAATCGGACGATTGCAGGCCGCCCATGCGGCGGTCGAGATCGCGCATGCCGGTGGCAAGACCCGACAGATGCCCATCGCGCATATAGGCGGCATTGGCCATGTCGACGGCGGTCTTGACCGCGTCGGTGAAGCTCTCGAAGCCGCCATCGTAGCGGCCGGTTTCGGCCAGTTCGAACAGGCGGCGTTCGGCGTCCTCGATCTGTTCGGAAGGCGACATGTCGACCGGCGCATCATAGGCGATGTTGACCATGTCCTCGCCGACGGTGATCAGCGCGCGGCGCGTGGCAAGGTCGTAGATGGCGCGGCCATAGTCAGTGGCGTTGACGACGGTGACGGCTTCGACCGCCAGACGCACGATATATTGCGCCACCGTCATGTCGCCGACCTTCTCGTCGGCCGGCAGGAAGGTCTTCAAGGTGATCGGCGTGGCCACCTTGCCCATGCGGATGAGCTCGGCCGCGATCTCGAAGACCCTGCGATGCAGGGGTTCGTAGAAATGGCCCGGCTTCAGGAAGTCGGAGACGCGGTAGAAGGCATCGTTGTTGACGAGGATCGCGCCGAGCAGCGCCTGCTCGGCCTCGATATTGTTCGGTGCCTCGCGATAGAGCGGTTGCTCCGCCACGCCGAATTTCCGCGCTGCCTCTGCCATGACATCCCCGATTTCAATCCCACCCTGCCGTAGCAGACCACGTTAAGGGCGGGTGAAGATTCGTCGTCCTCTCCTGCTTGTTCACAGCGCAAAAAAATCGGTGGAAAGAATCCCGATTGACTCGAATCAGGCGGCCAACCGTAGCGAATCCGCATCAGGAACAAAACAGGAAAATACACTGTCGCAAGATCGGACGAGTCTAGTCGCGTAGGGTGCGATGTTCGGCGAGTTGATCGAGACGAGCCTCTAGGAAACGTCGTTCTGCCGGCTGGCGGGTCAGGTCCAGCGCCTGCTGGTAAGAGGCGGCTTCCTTGCTGGCGGTGGGCACGGCGGCGACAAATCCTGCGATATAGTTCACTGTCTTTCTCCTGTTGGCTGATGCTGCTTGACGCTTTGGCTTCCCGGAAGCTCCGAGAACGCCAATGGTCGAACGGCTCAGCCTGGATTCGACGTGGCTGCGAAATTTTCTTGGGCGGCGCTGTCTGAATGCCGTGGCGCTCTATTCGGACGCTAGCCTGTCGCCCCAGTCCAGCCGCCGGGCCAGTTTGAAGTCCGCGCCGTCACGCTTGGTGAACAGTTGCTCCGTGGCCGTGCCGTCTTCCTGGCAAAGCTTGAGCAGAACCTTGCCCGAACCGGATTTCGGCGGTGCGATGACCCGCGCGGCATGCGAGGCGGCCGGCTGGCGCGACGCGGCGACAAAGATGAATTTCTCGTCTTCCCACGGTACATCGGCGTCCTTGGCCAGCCGGTGCAGGCGCGAGCGGGCGACGCGACGGGAAAAGTGGCACCAGTCGGGTGGGATAAGCGGGCAGGGCGCCTCGTGCGGACAAGGCGCCAGCAGATGCGCCCCGGCGGCGATCAACTGCGCGCGCACCGCCAGAATGCGCTGCCAGCCCGCCGGCGTGCCCGGCTCGACGAACAGCAATGTGTCTGTCGTCAGCTGCCACAGCCGGTCGACCATTTTGGGCAACGATGCCGGCACGATCTCGTCCAGTACATAGGCGCAGGTCACGAGGTCCGCCGGCCGAAGGTCGGCAAGGTCTGTTGTGACATCGCCTGCACGCCAGACGGTTCGGGTTGTGATGGCATCGGCGGCAAGCGTCTCGCCGACCTTGCGAACGGCCGCACTCGCCTCCAGCAAGACCGCCTGTTCGAGATCGGGCCAGAGATCGATGGTGGCCCAAAGCACCGTACCAGGACCGGCGCCGACATCGAGCAGGGTTTTCGGCTCGAAGTCCGGCCGGGTCGCGTTCAGTGCGTCGAGACTGGCGCGGACCGCGGCATAGGTCGCCGGCAGCCGCGTCGCCAGATAGGCTTTGACCGCCATGTCCTGCGCCATGTGCAGGCGGCCGTCGCGCAGTTCTGCACGGTAGCGGTCCGACAGGGTTTTCGCCGCTTGCTTCAGCTCAGGCAGCGGGATTTTTTCCAGGATGCGATCGACAGCTTGTCGAAGAGGGGCCGGCAGTTCCAACGCTATGCTCCTCGCGGTGCGAGCACGATGAGCGACGCGCCGGCTATGCAGAGTGCGGCGCCAGCAAGATCCCAGCGGTCGGGCCGCACGCCTTCCACCAGCCACAGCCAGGCAAGCGAGGCAGTGATGTAGATGCCGCCATAAGCTGCATAGGCGCGGCCCGCGGCGTTGGTGTCGACCAGTGCCAGAAGCCAGGCGAACAAAAGCAGCGAGACGAAGCCTGGCGCCAGCCACAAGGGCGATCTTTCCAGCCGCCAGCAGGCCCATACCGAAAAACAGCCGGCTATCTCGGCGAGCGCCGCAGCGGCATAGAGGAGGTAAGTCATGAAAAAGGCCTCGTGACGATCACGAGGCCTTTTTCAGGGCAGGGGCCGGGAATGGCAAGCGCCAATGGCGAACGGCGTGTCTATTCCGCCACCTTGCGGCGGCGCGCGGGCTTGACAGGCTTCTCGACGGGAACCGCCTCGCGGCGGCCCAAGTCACGCATCTCCAAGGCCTTTTCGCATTTGGCCATGTAGTCGCGGGTCATCGGCAGCGTGTCGTTCTTCTTGGCGATCTGGAACTGGAAGATGACCAGGTCCTGCCAGCGGAAGGCGGCTTCCGAAGCGGCCAGATAGAATTCCCACATGCGGCAGAAGCGTTCGTCGTAGATTGCCTTGGCCTTGTCGCGGTTGGCGGCGAAGCGCTGGCCCCAGTGCTTCAGCGTGTCGGCATAGTGCAGCCGCAGAATCTCGACGTCGGTAACCACGAGGCCGGACTTCTCGATCGCCGGCAGCACTTCCGACATGGCGGGTATGTAGCCGCCCGGGAAAATATACTTGCGGATGAAGGCGCTGGTCGCCCACGGCACGCCGGAGCGGCCGATCGTGTGGAGCAGCATGACGCCATCGGGCTTCAGCAGCGTTGCCGCCTTGTCGAAGAAGGTGCGGAAGTGGTTGACGCCGACATGTTCGAACATGCCGACCGAAACGATGCGATCGAAGCGTTCGTTGAGTTCGCGATAATCCTTCAGCTCGAAATGGACGTGGCTTTCCAGGCCTTGCGCATGCGCCCGGTCGGTGGCCACGCCATGCTGTTCGGTCGACAGCGTCACGCCCTGGACGTCGACGTCGAACGCCTTGGCCAGATAGAGGCCGAGCCCGCCCCAGCCGGAGCCGATGTCGAGCACGGTCTGGCCGGCCTTCAGCCTGAGCTTGGCGGCGATATGGCGCTTCTTGGCGGCCTGCGCCTCTTCCAACGTCATGTCAGGCTGTTCGAAATAGGCACAGGAATACTGCATGTCCTCATCGAGGAAGAGCCGATAGAGATCGCCCGACAGATCGTAGTGGCGCTGCACGTTGCGGCGCGAACGCGAGGCGGTATTGATCTGCTGCAGGCGGCGGAAGGCGTGGCGCAAGCCTTCGATGGCTTTCGACCAGGTCGCGTCGATGCCGCCGCTGCCCATGTTCTGGAAGGCGATGCGCATCAGCCCCAGCACGCCGCCTTCGAGAATGTCGAGTTCGCCGTCCATGTAGGATTCGGGCACCGCCAGCATCGGATCGAAGGTGATGGCGCGTTCGGCATGCCGGGTCTTGATATGCATGTGCACCGGCTCGCCGCTGCCGTCGCCGAAGATGACTGTCGAGCCTTTTGGCCCGGTTACCTTGAGATTGCCCGTGCGCACCAGGCGGTCGAGAACGCGCTTCAGCAGAATGTTCATAACCAAGTGTCCCCTCACGGTCAGACTGGCTGCCTTAATTCTGCAACAATATATGGGGGTTCGAAAAGTTCCTTTTGGCACAAAAATGCCCGGGCGAGAGGCCCGGGCATTGGTCCAGAACGGCTGGATTACGACAAAGTGATCGGAGCGCTGCTCCCTCGCTTGCCGTACGCGATCAGGCGTTGTCTTCGCCGCCGTCGAACTCGGCATTCGGATCGAAGAAGTTTTCCGGCCGTGCATTGTCGTTGATGTCGTCGCCATAGATGGCTTCGGCGGTGGTCAGCGTCTCGCCCTTGGCCTGGCGCTCGGCTTCGTCGGCCGTGCGGGCGATGTTGAGCGTGACGGTGACTTCGACTTCCGGATGCAGCGCGATCGCCACATTGGTGAGACCGATGGTCTTGATCGGCTGGTTGAGCAGGATCTGGTTGCGGTTGACCGAAAAACCTTCCGCCGTCAGCAGCTCGGCGATGTCGCGCGTCGACACCGAGCCGTAGAGCTGGCCGGTTTCACCGGCGGAGCGAACGGCGATGAAGCTCTTGCCGTCGAGCTTTTCGGCAACCTGGCTGGCTTCCGACTTGCGCTCGAGATTGCGGGCTTCGAGCTGGGCACGCTGGCCTTCGAACTTCTTCTTGTTGGCTTCGTTGGCGCGCAGCGCCTTGCCCTGCGGCAGCAGGAAATTACGGGCAAAGCCGTCCTTGACCTTGACGGTGTCGCCCATCTGGCCGAGGCGGGAAACGCGTTCGAGAAGAATGACTTCCATGGTTTTGTTCCTTTTGGTTGGGCGCCGTCCATGAAGGCAGGCGCCGAATTCTCTGGAACAGGTCAGGAAGCTTGAGCGCCTTGAGCGCCGGTGTCGCTGTCCTGCCTGTCGCGGCAGTTAGAGGCCTTGACCTCAACTCGGGGTTTGATGGCTGAACCGGTCATGCCCGTCATGACCGGTGAAAGGAACGGGCGGCGAACCGCCCGTCTGGAAGAATTAGCGGACCACGTAGGGCAGCAGGCCGAGGAAGCGGGCGCGCTTGATCGCCTTGGCGAGCTCACGCTGCTTCTTCTGGCTGACGGCGGTGATGCGCGACGGCACGATCTTGCCGCGCTCGGAAATGTAGCGCTGCAGCAGACGCACGTCCTTGTAGTCGATCTTGGGCGCGTTGGCGCCGGAGAACGGGCAGGTCTTGCGGCGACGATGGAACGGGCGCCGGGTCGGGATCTGGTTGATGTCGACCATTATTCTGCACCCCCTTCAAAGCCTTCGCGCGGACGGCGCGGACCACGATCGCCACCGGCGTCGCCAAACGAACGCGGCGGACGATCGCCACGGTCGCCGCGATCACGGTCGCCGAACGAACGCGGGCCACGATCGCCACGGTCGCGGTCGCCGAAGCTGCCGCGCTCGGAGCGCTCTTCGCGCTTCTGCATCATGGCCGACGGACCTTCCTCATGCGCCTCGACCTTGATGGTCAGGAAACGCAGGACGTCCTCGGACAGACCCATCTGGCGCTCCATTTCGTTGAGCGCTGCCGGCGGGCAGTTGAGGTCCATGAGCGTGTAGTAGGCCTTCCGGTTCTTGTTGACCCGGTAGGTGAGGGACTTCAGTCCCCAGTTCTCGACCCGGCCGACGGACCCGCCATTCGCGGAGATGACGCCCTTGTACTGTTCGACAAGCGCATCGACCTGCTGCTGCGAGAGGTCCTGCCGGGCAAGAAACACATGTTCGTAAAGAGCCATTATGTCTTCGTGCCTTTCTTCGTTTCTCTCCCGGTTCCCGGCGGCAAAAGCCTCTGCAACTTCTCTGACCCGCTTGTCCCGGTTAAGAGGGGCGGGGAAGAAAGGAGCATCACGAGACGGTCGAGAGCGGAGACACGGGAGGCGGAAGCACTTCTGGCTTCACACGAAGGCTTCGATAGAACCTCCGGCCCTCCGTTCAGCCCCCAGCTAGGACCGGCAGATTGGCGGCGTCTATATAGCAATCCACTGATAAGGCAAGGGCAAGCGGTGTTCCCGATGTCGCAGGGCGCCGGAAAATCAGGCGGCAGGGCGGGAATGGCCTGGTGATTTCCGGCAACCTGCCCTTAACCACAATGTCAGGTTGTGCAGGGTTGAGCCTCGCCGTCAACGGTCGATTCATCATGGAAGGTGCAAAAGCCCGGGCGATCCGCGCAGAGCAAGCGGCAAGCATTTCCGGGGGTAAGGATGCTTCTCAACAGATTCTGGCGCTCGAAGAGCGGCAATTTCGCGCTGCTGATGGGGCTCGGGCTGCCGGCCATTTTGTCGGCCGTGGCCTTCGCGGTCGACGTGTCCACCGTCATGCGGGCCAAGAGCAACCTGCAGAACGCTCTCGACGCCGCAAATCTTGCCTCCTCGCATCTCGGCGACCTCGACATTACCCGTACCGACGCCTTCGACCGCTATTTTCAGGCCAACATCGCCGGGCATGGCGAACTCGCCAACGCGCAGGCGACGCTGACCGTCGACAGGGGCGTCAACTTCATCAAGACCAAGGCGGCTGCGTCGGCCGACGTCAATTTGAACTTCGGCTTCCTGTTCGGCCGGAACAGACACATTGCCGTCGATGCCTGGGCGGTCGAATCGAACAATCAGCTCGAAGTCGTGCTGGTGCTGGACAATACCGGCTCGATGGCCGGTGCCCGCATGACGGCGTTGAGGACGGCAACGAAGTCTCTGCTGGACACACTCGAGGCGGCGAAATCGCCGACGCGCCAGATTCGCGCCTCCCTGGTTCCGTTCGTCACGGCCGTCAACGTCAATGGCGATGGATTCGACCCGTCCTGGATCGACATGGACGGCAAGTCTTCCACCAATGGCGTCAATTTCCCCGTCATCGACGGCAAGCGTCCCAATCATATGGCGCTTTTCAAGCAGCTCAAGGACACCGGATGGACCGCGACCGGATGGAACGGCACCGGATGGAAGGGCTGTGTCGAAGCGCGGCCGGGCGCTTATAACATTTCCGATACCCCACCCGACCCTGACAAGCCCGACACGCTGTTCGTTCCGTATTTTGCGCCGGACGATCCGGAAGGTGCCCAAAAGCCGTCTAGCTCCTATGGCAATGCGGCCAAATATTACAACAATTCCTATCTCGACGACGTCAGCGACGACACCAAGATCGCCAAGCTGAAAGACAACCGTCTCGGTATCGATCTCAGCAGTCTGGCCGACCCTGTGCCACCGGCCGACAAGGGTGCCAAGGAAAAGGTGGCTAAATATGTTGCGCCGACCAAGGAGCTCATCACCGAGACGGGTTCCCCCATCACCGTCGGCCCGAACCGCGCTTGCCCGACACCCATCGTCCCCCTGACCGACGATTTCGACAAGCTGCGCAAGGCAGCAAGCGAGATGACCGAGTGGAACGGTTCGGGCACCAATGTCTCCGAAGGCCTGTCGTGGGGCATGCGGGTGCTGTCGCCCGCCGCGCCCTACACAGATGGAGCGCCGTGGAAGACGCCTGGCATCAGCAAGATCGTGCTGTTGCTCACCGACGGCGAGAACGTTGTCTTTGGCGCCAGCGAACAGCCGACGAAGTCCGACTACACATCCTATGGCTATCTGGCGGGTGGCCGTTTCGGATCGGACGATCAGACCGCCGCGGCGCGCAATGTCGACGGCTGGACTAAAAGCGTTTGCACGCAATTGAAGAACGAGGGCGTGCAGATCTACACCATGGTGCTGCAATCCGACACCGCCGCCAACCGCGCGCTTTACAGTGCCTGTGCATCCGATCCGAGCGGCTACTATGCAGTCAACGACCCGGCCAAGCTGCCCGACGTTTTCCAGCAGATCGCCAACAAGTTCTCAAGGCTGCAACTGACGAATTGAGTGTTCGTCCAGGCTGAATCCGATGGCTCGGCTGATCAACTCGTGTGGGCGACGACCTTGTCGACCGTCTCGGGGAAGAAGTCGGGCGCCGCGTGGCGCTTGCCGAACATCATGTCGTACTGGATGAGCCGGAAATCGCGGATCGCCGGGTCGATCTCCTTCTGGCGCGACCAGTCGGGCGTGGCCTCGCCGGCCGGGGTCAGAAGCAGGTTGCGGTCGACGACGCGGTAGCGCTCCCGCATCTCGCCCAGGAAGCCCGTATAGTAGGGATGGCTGATGCCGGCGGCAGTCAGGATATGATAGGGCAGGAATGCCGGGCTCACCGTGCCGACGTTCGTGACCGGACCGGACCGGTTCGACCAGATGATCAGTGGCGTTTCGTGATGGTCAAGGGCAGCTTGCGGTGTCGGCTCCTTGCGCGGCGCGACGTTGTCCTTGAGGAAGCCGGTCTCGACATAGACCGGCCCAAGCGGCGGCAGATGGTCGCCGAAGAAGGCAACAATCGTCGGCCGCTCCCGCTTCTTGGCCCATTCGATCAGCCGTTCAAGGCCGCGGTCAGCGTCGGCTGAACCCTCCGCGTAGCTCAAAAGAGAGTCGCGCGCCCACTGGCTGATCGGCGCCTGCACCGCGTGGGTCGGGTTGTAATAGCGGTTCGGTTCATAGGGGCCATGGTTCTGCAGGCTGACAGCGAAGAAGAACACCGGGTCGCCGCTGGCGTCGGCTTCGCGGATGATCTCGTCGGTCATCGCCGCGTCGGATGCCAGCGGTCCGCGCTTTTCCATGGGCGGCAGCGTCTCTTCCGACTTGAAATCGTTGAAACCGAAATCGGCGTAGACCGCGCCACGGTTCCAGAACCAGTTGGTGCCGGGATGGATGGCACGCGCCCTGTAGCCCTCGCTCTTCAGGAAGGTCGCCATGGAAGGCGTCGGCGTGCGCACATATTGCTGGTAGGGGATGCTGCCAGCCGGAAGGAAAGCGTTGGAAAAGCCGGTCAGCGCCTCGAATTCGATGTTGGCGGTCATGCCGCCGAATTCAGGCGAGAACATCGAACCGGAACGCAATGCCCGCACGGTGGGAATGGGATCCGGCGTGATGGTGACGCCGGGCAGCCTGGTCGGATCCCAGAAGGATTCGCTCATGACGACAATGATGTCGGGCTTTTCATCGGGCACCGAGGCCGTCGCCTGCGGCCGGTCGATCGCCGCGATCGCCTTGTCCGTGTAGCCCGGCGGCGCCGAGACGTGCGCCATCGGCACGTTGAGCGCGAAGGCGAGCGCAAAGCCGTTGGACGCGTAGTTCTCCTTCTGGTCCCACATGATCGGGATGATCTGCAGCCGATCCCTGGTCCAGGAGAAGGTGGCATAGTCCATGATCGAGACGAAGAAGGCGAGCAGCGGCACCGCCAGCGTCAGCCGGGCAAGGCGGCCCTTGTGGCTGAGCGCTGGAATCTTGCGGCGCCACAGCCGCCAGCCATAGACGAGCAGCGACAGGCCGGCGATGACGCCGACGACCATGGCAAGCGCGGTCATCGGCCGTTCACGCACCAGAAGCGGCAGCAGCGCGAAGATCTGGCGAGCGTAGAGGAAGTCAGTCGGGTAGAGCGGATCGCCGAGATAATGCGATTTCTGATGGCCGACAAAAGCCAGCGCCAGCGTCAAGGGCGCGACGATCATCAGGCTCTGGTGGCTGCGTCCCAGAACGGCGTCGAGACCGATGAGGATCAGCGCGAACACGACGATGGTGGTCCAACCCGGCTTGAGCGGCTGCAGGAAGAAGGAAACGGTGCCAGCAACGTCACCGCGCACGATCAATTCGATCGCGAACACCAGAATGGCGGAGATCGCGAGGCTTATCAGCCCGTAACGGACGACTGGCCATCTCCGGCCCGGCAAATAGCCGGTGGACGGATCGTCTTCCAGGAATTGAGGCGCAGCTTTGCTGGCGCGTTTTGAACTCTTTGCCACTTTAACTTCCCACCCGGCGACAACCCAAGTCACGCGATTGTCATATAATTGTCACGCGAAGCTAGCGCCTGTGGCGGAAATAAGAAGAGCCAGCGAACGATTCGTGAGCGGTTTTCATCAGGTGTGATCGCCAAAAAGCCCTTTCGGAACAGGCACTCGGCGTACGGTTCGCAACTGGGGCCGGGTTGAACCGGGCTTGACTTGGCGGCCCGCCTTGCGCCACAGGCAGGGAAAATTCGTGTTATCGGCAAGTAAAACCAGTCTTCGGGAGCCCACGCATGGCCGTCGCATTCACCTTTCCGGGACAAGGCAGCCAGGCTGTCGGCATGGGCAAGGATCTCGCCGACGCCTTTCCCGAGGCACGCAGGGTTTTCCAGGAAGTCGATGACGCGCTCGGCGAAAACCTGTCGAAGCTGATCTGGGAAGGTGCGGAAGAGACCTTGACTCTGACCGCCAACGCGCAGCCGGCGCTGATGGCGGTTTCGCTGGCGGCGATCAGGGCGCTGGAAGCGCGCGGTTTCTCGCTGAAGGACAAGGTCGCCTATGTCGCCGGCCATTCGCTGGGCGAATATTCGGCCCTTGCCGCCGCCGGTTTCGTTTCCGTCGCCGATGCGGCTCGGTTGCTGCGCATTCGCGGCAACGCCATGCAGGCAGCGGTACCGGCCGGCGAGGGCGCCATGGCGGCCATCATCGGGCTGGAGCAGCCGGATGTCGAAGCGGCTTGCGCCGAGGCCGCGCAAGGCTCCGGCAAGGTCTGCCAGATCGCCAACGACAATGGCGGCGGCCAGCTTGTCATTTCCGGCGCCAAGGCCGCGGTCGAGCTGGCCGCCAAATTGTGCACCGAAAAGGGCGCCAAGCGGGCGCTGATGCTGCAGGTCTCGGCACCCTTCCATTCGGCGCTGATGGCGCCGGCGGCCAATGTCATGCGCGACGCGCTCGCCGGTGTGACGAAGCATGCGCCGGCGGTGCCTGTAGTGTCCAACGTCACGGTGGCCCCGACCAGCGATCCCGACGAGATCGCCCGGCGCCTGGTCGAGCAGATCACCGGCCGCGTGCGCTGGCGCGAGACGGTCGAATGGTTCGGCGCCAACGGCGTCACGACGCTTTACGAGATCGGCGCCGGCAAGGTGCTGTCGGGCCTGGCACGGCGCATCAACCGCGACATCGCGACATCGGCCGTCGGCACCCCGGCCGATGTCGAGGCCGCGCTGGCCGCATTCGCATAATCCACTGGCGATTTGACCCCACCCGTGTGAAGGGTGTTTTCTCAGATCAGGAGACGAAAATGTTCGAACTGACCGGCCGAAAGGCGCTCGTCACCGGCGCATCGGGAGGCATCGGCGAGGCGATTGCCCGCGTGTTGCATGCGCAAGGCGCCATTGTCGGCCTGCACGGCACCCGCATCGAGAAACTGGAAACCTTGGCGGGCGAACTCGGCGATCGGGTCAAGCTGTTCCCGGCCAATCTGTCGAACCGCGACGAAGTCAAGGCGCTCGGCCAGAAGGCGGAGGCCGAACTCGAAGGCGTCGACATCCTGGTCAACAATGCCGGCATCACCAAGGACGGCCTGTTCGTGCGCATGTCGGACGCCGATTGGGACTCCGTGCTCGAGGTCAACCTGACCGCCGTTTTCCGGCTGACCCGCGAACTCACCCATCCGATGATGCGCCGCCGCCATGGCCGCATCATCAACATCACCTCCGTGGTCGGCGTGACCGGCAATCCCGGCCAGGCCAATTATTGCGCCTCAAAGGCCGGCATGATCGGCTTCTCCAAATCGCTGGCGCAGGAGATCGCCACCCGCAACATCACCGTCAACTGCGTCGCCCCGGGCTTCATCGAATCGGCGATGACCGACAAGCTCAACGACAAGCAGAAGGAGGCGATCATGGCGGCGATTCCGACGCGCCGCATGGGCACGGGTGCTGAAGTGGCGTCCGCCGTCGCCTACCTCGCCTCCAACGAGGCCGCCTACGTCACCGGCCAGACCATTCATGTCAATGGCGGCATGGCCATGATTTGACGGATATGGCGGGCCTGTGAAAAGAGACCATTTCACCTTGGACCTCAGCCATTTTTCGTGTAATGCGGCCCGCAACCCGGCGGTTCGGGCAAAAACCGGTTCGTCGCCGTTGCGTTTCCGGCAGGACCATCTTTCAGCTTGATTAGCGGCATTCTGCCCGCTAACGAAGACAGACAACCAAAAGACGAGGATGCCCCAAATGAGTGACACCGCAGAGCGCGTCAAGAAGATCGTCATCGAGCACCTTGGAGTCGATGCCGACAAAGTGACGGAGCAGGCGAGCTTCATCGATGATCTGGGCGCTGACAGCCTCGACACAGTCGAACTCGTCATGGCGTTCGAAGAAGAGTTCGGCGTGGAAATTCCCGACGACGCGGCCGAGACCATCCTGACCGTCGGCGACGCGGTTAAGTACATCGACAAGGCGTCGGCCTGACGCTTTCCGCAGTCATCACCGGGGAGGACCTGCGATGAGGCGTGTCGTCGTCACGGGCCTTGGGTTGTTGTCGCCATTCGGCATGGGCTTCGAGCACAGCTGGAAGGAACTTCTGACCGGCCGCAGCGCGGCCAAGCGCATCACCGAGTTCGAGGTGGAGGATCTTGCCTGCAAGATCGCCCACGTCGTTCCGCGTGGTGACGGCAGCAATGCCACCTTCAATCCCGAGGCCGTGCTCGAGCCGAAGGAATTGCGCAAGATCGGCGACTTCATCCTGTATGGGATTGCCGCCGCCGACGAAGCGCTGAAGGATTCCGGCTGGGAGCCCAAGACCCACGAAGAACAATGCGCCACAGGCGTGCTCATCGGTTCCGGCATTGGCGGCATTGAGGGCATTGCCGAGAACGCGACAATCCTCAAGGAGCGCGGTCCGCGCCGCATCAGCCCCTTCTTCATCCCCGGCCAGATCATCAATCTCGTCTCCGGCCAGGTTTCGATTCGGCACGGGCTGAAAGGCCCGAACCATGCCGTGGTCACGGCCTGCTCGACCGGCGCTCACGCCATTGGCGATGCGGCCCGCCTGATCATGTGGGGCGATGCCGATGTCATGCTCGCCGGCGGCGCCGAGGCGCCGGTGACAAGGCTGTCGATCGCCGGTTTCGCCGCCTGCCGGGCGCTGTCGACCGAGCGAAATGACACGCCGCAAACGGCGTCGCGTCCCTATGACCGTGACCGCGACGGCTTCGTCATGGGCGAGGGCGCCGGTGTTGTGGTGCTGGAAGAACTCGAGCATGCCAAGGCGCGCGGCGCCAAGATTTATGCCGAGGTGACCGGCTACGGCCTTACCGGCGACGCCTATCACATCACCGCACCGGCTGAGGACGGCGATGGCGCTTTCCGTTGCATGACCGCGGCGTTGAACCGGGCCAGGCTTGCGCCCGCCGATGTCGACTACATCAACGCGCATGGCACCTCGACCATGGCCGACACGATCGAACTCGGCGCTGTCGAGCGGCTTGTCGGCAATGCCGCGTCGAAGATTTCGATGTCGTCGACCAAGTCGTCGATCGGCCATCTCCTGGGTGCGGCGGGTGCTGCCGAAGCAATCTTTTCGATCCTTGCGATCAGGGACAATGTCGCGCCGGCAACCATCAATCTCGACAAGCCGGAGCGCGAAACCGCGATCGACCTGGTGCCGAACAAGCCTCGCTTCCGCCAGATCGACGTGGCGCTCTCCAATTCCTTCGGCTTCGGCGGCACAAACGCTTCGCTTGTGTTCCAGCGCTACAATGGCTGATCGTCCGGCTGCCGGGCGATGCCTCGGCATGCCGTCAATTTTGCCATATTCGCCCCTACTCTGCCCCGGGGGATTCGTTGAGAGATCAAACGGTAGGGCGAGATGAACACAAATCCGGCGGGCAATGGAGAAGTCGGGCAACGGCCGGCGAACAATACCGGACCGATCGTGCCGAAGACAGCCAGCGAGGCCTTGCGGCCGGAAGCCGGAACGCCGCCGCCGAAGCGCTCGCGCGCTTCGCGCAGCCAGGTCGTCGTGTTCATGAACTTCGTCATCTCCCTGGTGATGCTGATGGTTCTGGCCGCGGGCGCGGCGCTTTACTTCGGCAAGCAGGAATTCACTGAACCTGGTCCCTCGGCCAATGGCGACACCTTCCTGGTCAAGCCGAACACCGGCGTCCAGGACATCGCCGACCAGCTCGAGCGCCGTGGACTGATCAGCGACGCCCGCGTCTTCCGCCTTGGCGTGCGTGCTTTCGGCAACGATTCCGCGCTCAAGGCCGGCGAATACGAGATCAAGCCCCGGGCATCCATGCGCGACATCATGGAGCTTTTGAAAAGCGGCAAGTCGGTGATGTACTCGCTGACCGTTCCGGAAGGGCTGACGGTTGAGCAGGCTTTGCAGCGTATCGCCGACGAACCCGCCTTGAGCGGTGACATGCCGGCGACAACACCCCCCGAGGGCAGCCTTGCCACCGACACGCTGCGCTTCACGCGCGGTGCGACGCGCCAGCAGATGATCGACAAGCTGGTGGCCGACCAGAAGAAACTGGTCGACGAGGTCTGGCAGCGGCGCGCGCCGGATCTGCCACTGGCCAATATCGAGGACTTCGTCACGCTAGCCTCGATCGTCGAGAAGGAAACCGGCAAGGGTGACGAGCGTTCGCGCGTCGCCGCCGTCTTCCTCAACCGCCTGGCCAAGGGCATGCGGCTGCAATCCGACCCGACCATCATCTATGGTCTGTTCGGCGGCAAGGGAAAGCCCGCGGACCGCCCGATCTACCAGTCGGACATCCAGAAGCAGACGCCTTACAATACCTATATGATCAACGGCCTGCCGCCGACGCCCATCGCCAATCCGGGCCGCGCAGCGCTTGAGGCCGTGGCCAATCCATCGAAGACCGACGATCTCTATTTCGTCGCCGACGGTACAGGCGGTCACGTCTTTGCGGCGACGCTCGACGAGCACAATGAGAACGTCGCTCGTTATCGTGCGTTGCAGAAGAAGCAGGCCGATGACGCGGCCAAGGCCGCCGCTGCCGCTGGTGCAAACGGCAATGCCGACAAGCCTGCCATCGACAAGCCTGCCGACGGCAGCACCGGTGGCGACAATGGCGACGCCGGCGGCGATGCGGGCGATGCCCAGTAGGCGAAGAAAGGCGTTGCCTGGAAGGCGACAGCCTGACATTTGAAGGAACGCCACGCGTCCGATTTCGACGCGCCTACGGCGTGGTTATTTTCAAGCAGCACTTGCCCTGTCCGGAAACTGGTTTCGGGGTGATGCGCCAGGGATGTGCAGGCGACATGAATTTGCAGAGCATGACCGGATTTGCGCGTGCCGTCGCCGAGCATGACGGCACCTCGATCGCCTGGGAGGTCAAGTCCGTCAACGGCAAGAGCGTCGAGGTGCGGCTGCGGCTGCCGCAAGGTTTCGAGCGTCTGGAGCCGGCGGTCAGGCAAACGCTGCAGAAGCGTTTCGCCCGCGGCAATTTCCAGGCGACTCTGACCATCGGCCGCGCCGCCGGCGCGCAGGCGCAACCCGTCGTCAACGAGGCGTTTCTGAAGGACCTTGCGGGTCTCGCCAAGCGGCTGCAGGAACAGTTCGGCGTTGCTCCCGCTACCGCTGACGGGTTGCTGTCGCTGCGTGGCGTGCTCGACATTCCCGAAACCGTGGAAACCGAAGAGGCGCGCGCTGCGCTCGACACCGCCATCATGGCTGCGCTCGACGTGGCGCTGAAAGGGCTCGAGCAGGCACGGCAAAGCGAGGGTTCAGCCCTGGCTTTGCTGCTCTCCGCCCACATCGACGCCATCGAGGCATTGACGCTGCGCGCGGAGGCGGATCCGTCCCGCGAGACGGCGGCGATCCGTGAACGCATAGCCGAGCAGGTCAGGCTGCTGATGGACGCGTCCAATCTGGATGCGAGCCGCCTGCACATGGAGGCGGCATTCCTCGCCACCAAGGCTGATATCCGCGAAGAGATCGATCGGCTGATAACGCATGTCGCATCTGGCCGGGCGCTGCTCGAGGGCGGCGGTGCCGTCGGCCGGAAGCTCGATTTTCTGGCACAGGAATTTAACCGCGAATCGAATACGCTGTGTTCGAAGTCGAACGCCGCAGCCGTCACCGCGATCGGGCTGGAGCTGAAGGCGGTGGTCGACCAGTTTCGTGAACAGGTCCAGAATCTGGAGTAGCCGATGGTCGCCAAGGAACCGATGGTTCCCAGGGATTTGGGATCCCGCATCCGCCGCCGGGGGCTGATGCTCGTCCTGTCGTCGCCATCCGGTGCCGGCAAGTCGACGATCGCGCGCAACCTCCTGGAAAGCGATTCCAGCCTCGAATTGTCGGTTTCGGTCACCACCAGGCCGCGCCGCGGCTCGGAGATCGAGGGTGTTCACTACCATTTCCGCACGATGCGCGAGTTCGAACGGTTGCGTGATTCCGATGCGCTGCTCGAGTGGGCGGAGGTGCACGGCAATTGCTATGCGACACCGCGCGAACCCGCGGAACTGGCGCTGGCGCAGGGTCGCGACATGCTGTTCGACATCGACTGGCAAGGCGCCCAGCAGCTGAAGGAGAAGATGCGTGCCGATATCGTCTCGATCTTCATCCTGCCGCCGTCGATGAAGGAATTGAAGGCACGCCTGAAGCGCCGCGCCGAGGATCAGGAAGCGGTGATCGAGACGCGGCTGAAGAATGCCCGCAACGAGATCGAGCACTGGAAGGAATATGATTTCGTCATCGTCAATGACGATCTCGACCGCGCCTTCGCCGAGGTGCGCGGCATCGTTGTCGCCGAACGATTGCGGCGCGACCGCCGGCCGGGTCTCTTCGATTTCGTCTCGGGGCTGCTGGACGAGAAAACCGTCTGATCGGCTTCAGGGCGTCATGCCGTCGACCAGGATCAGATGGCGGCTGAGCGCGGCGTCGCGCACATCCAGCGCTGCAGCATACTCAGCGGATGCATACCAGCGCCGTGCCTGCTCAATGTCAGGAAATTCGACAACGACCAGCGGTGTGGGATGCCACTCGCCCTCCAGCGTATCCACCTGGCCGCCGCGTACGAGATAGCGCCCGCCATAGTGGGCAATGGAAGCCGTGGCACGCGAGCGGTATGTCTGGAATGCCTCGTGGTCGCGGATGGTGACATCGGAAATGATATAGGCAGGCATTTGGCTTCTCCGGCATGCTCGCCAGCCTATCTATGCCTGCATCGTCGCGATTCCTGAGCTGCCGGCGCTAAGCCGCATTGGTCAGCCGCACAAATTCCTCGACACTGAGTGTTTCGGCGCGGCGGGTCGGATCGATGCCCGCACGCTCCAGCAAGGCCTCGCCGCCGAGGCTCTTCACACTCTGCCGCAGCATCTTGCGGCGTTGGCCGAAGGCGGCTTCGGTGACACGGCCGAGTTTCTTGACGTCAGCCGGCAGGGGTGTCGCGCGCGGCTCCAGATGCACCACCGAAGAGGTCACCTTGGGCGGCGGCGTGAAGGCCTGGGGAGGCACGTCGAAGGCGATCCTGGCCTTCGTGCGCCAGCCGGCCAGCACCCCAAGCCGGCCGTAGGCGTCGCTGCCGGGCTCGGCGACGATACGCTGGGCAACCTCGCGCTGGAACATCAGCGTCATCGAGGCGTAGAAGGGCGGCCAGTCCACGACCGTCAGCCACCGGACGAGCAGTTCCGTGCCGATGTTGTACGGCAGATTGGCCACGATTCGCACCTGACCGCTGGCTCCGGCGGCCGCGGAGGCGAGGGCGGCGAAGTCGGTTTTCAGCGCATCGCCGGAAACCACCTCCAGCCGGCCAGGATAGTGAGCGGAGACTTCGGCCAATGCCGCCAGGCAGCGCTCGTCGCGCTCGACGGCGACAACCCGGAGGGCGCCGTTGGAAAGCAGCGCTCTTGTCAGGCCGCCAGGTCCCGGCCCAACCTCGATCACCGCGGTGTTTGTCAGGTCGCCCGCGCTGCGTGCGATCTTGCCGGTCAAATTGAGGTCGAGCAGGAAGTTCTGGCCAAGCGCCTTTTTCGCCTGCAGCCCATGGCGCTCGATGACATCGCGCAGCGGCGGCAGCCCGTCGATGCTCATGCGTTCGGACCCCAAACGGAATCGCTCATGTTGCCGCGGCCTTTTTGTCGGTGTCGGCGAGCGTTCTGGCGAGCTTCAATGCGGCGATCAGGCTGTCCGGTCGTGCAATGCCCTTGCCGGCGATATCGAAGGCGGTGCCATGATCCGGCGACGTGCGGATGAAGGGCAGGCCGAGCGTGACGTTGACGGCATCGTCGAAGGCCAGCGTCTTGGCCGGGATCAACGCCTGGTCGTGATACATGCAAAGCGCTGCGTCGTAGCCTGCCCGCGCCCGCGCATGGAACAGCGTGTCGGCCGCCAGGGGGCCGAAAGCATCGATGCCCTCGGCGCGCAGGATGTCGACTGCCGGCCGCACGATATGTTCGTCCTCAAGGCCCATCGAACCGCCTTCGCCGGCATGCGGATTGAGGCCGGCGATGGCCAGCCTCGGCGCGGCGATGCCGAAGCGGCCGGCGAGGTCGGCCGCGGTGATGCGCGCGGTCGCGACGATCAGTTCGGTGGTCAGGGTCTTCGGCACCTCCGTCAGGGCGATGTGGATGGTGACGGGAACCGTGCGCAGGTCCGGGCCGGCCAGCATCATGACCGGCATTGCGTCGACGCCACTGTGCCGTGTCGCCAGATGCGCCAGATATTCGGTGTGGCCGGGAAAGCGGAAACCGGCATCGTAGAGCGGCTTCTTGGCGATTGGGCAGGTGACCATGGCGGCGGCGTCACCGGCAAGGCAGGCGGCGACCGCGCGATCGATCGCCTCGACGGTTCCGGCCGCGTTGGCCGGATCCGGCCGGCCGGGGCTGTCGATGAACCGGGCTGCCAGTGGAACGATCGGCAAGGAGCGGGCGAAAGCCTGCGCCGCCTGTGCCGGTGTCGTCTCGACGATCGGCAACGACACGCCCAGCCGGCTTGCCCGTGAGGCGATCAGCTCCGGATCGGCCAAAAGAAAAAAGGCGGGCAGGCCGACCGCCTCGCGCGCCAGGAAGGCGGCGATGGCGATTTCGGGGCCGATGCCGGACGGATCGCCGACGCTCAGCGCCAGCGCGGTCATCGCGCTCTTCACGTCAGCGCTTGACGATGCGGGCTTTCGCCTTCAGCTCGTCGACATATTTCTTGCTGAGATCGTCGGCGGCCTTGTCGTTCGAGCCTTCGCTCTGGAACACCATCTGGGCCGTCTTGTCGTCGGACACTTCGCGCGACGAGCAGATGCCGATGAACTCGACGCCGCGCTCGGTCTCGCGCGTGGCGGTTGCGCCACCGACCTTGGTCGCCTTGATCTGCTCGGCCCAGTCCGGCGGCAATTGCGGCGCCAGCACCCGGCCCAGATCGCGAACGGTGACGTCGATCAGGCCCTTGGCGAATTCGCGAGTCGTGTTGCAGCCGTTGAAGCGGGCGCGCATGGCATCGGCCTCGCGCTTGCGCTTGGCCAGCGTCGCGCTGCGTTCGGATGCCGGAACGACGAAGATGACCTGCTGCAGCATGTACTCGGTGGCGCTTGGTTTGGCACCGCCCTTGTCCAGCATGCGCCTGACCGCATCCTGCTCGGTCACGCTGCCGCCTTCACCGGAACGGTAACGCGCGCTCAAAGCCTGGTTCCAAGCCATTTGGGCGCGGATGAATTCCTTGAAATGATCCCTGCCGACGCCGGATTTTTCCATCACGCCATCAAGCTGGCTGAGCTGCATCTTGTTGTTGGTGGCAAAGCGCTGATAGGCCGCCTCGACCTGAGCGTCGCTGATGCGTATGCCAAGCCGCCTGGCTTCGGCAAGGCGCAGCGTCTGGTCGATCATTTCCTGGGCGGCATCGCCCTTCTTGCGCTGCAGCTTCAGGAAGGCGGCGCGGTGCGCGATATCGCCCGACGTGATTGGTACGTCATTGACGACGTATTTGATCTCGCTGGCGAAAGCCGGCGGCGTCATGACCGTCATCGACACGGATGTCGCCGCCACAAGCAGCGCGAACCCTGCTGAAAAGAGGTACTTCCTCATCATTAGCATCCCAATTCTATCCCGGTTCCGCCCATTTCGTCCTCTTCCGGGTGCGCGAATCCGTGCCAGCCCTATGCGGCGAAACGATGTCT
>NZ_VFUV01000031.1:0-26313 GCF_006441315.1 Mesorhizobium sp. B2-4-19
CCCGTATATCCCCGCATGAACCTGATCTACGCCGCGTTCGCCTTCCTCTTTGCACTCGTCTTTGTCCTTTTCGGCGTTACCCGCGTCGGCTCGTGGCTGATCGAACGCCGTGATCCGGCCATTGGCGAATTCGCTGATATAGGCGGCGCCCGCATCCACTATGTCCACATTCCCGCCCCAGCCAATGCGGAGCTGCCGCCGATCGTCTTCATCCATGGCGCCAGCGCCAATCTCGGGGATCAGATGCTGCCGCTCAGGCCGCTGCTCGAGGGACGCGCCGAAATGCTGTTCTTCGACCGGCCGGGTCACGGCTGGTCGGGACGCGGGCCTGGCAACAATGAGGATCCGTCGGCGCAGGCCAATACCCTCGCTGACCTGATGGACCGCCTCGGCATCAGGAAGGCAATCATCGTCGGCCATTCCTTCGGCGGCGTGGTGACGGCGGCTTTCGGCCGCGAGCATGCCGACAGGACGCTCGGTCTCGTCTTCCTGGCGCCCGCGACCCATCCCTGGCCGGGCGGCGCGACATCCTGGTATTACGACCTGACCACCGTGCCGGTGATCGGCCGGCTCTTCTCCGAAACACTCACCTATCCCGCCGGCACGTTTCAGATGGCCGATGCAACGACCTGCGTATTCTCGCCCAACAAGGTGCCGGACGACTATCTCGGCACGGCCGCGATCCCGCTGGTCTTGCGGCCGTCGGCCTTTCGCGCCAACGCTGCCGACGTCGCCGGTCTCTATCGCTATACGCTTGGGTCCGCGCCGCGTTACAAAGAGATACGCGCGCCGGCGATGGTCATTTCGGGCGACCGCGACAAGGTCGTCTATGCCCATATCCACTCCGTCGGCCTGGCGCGCGATATCCCGGGCGCGGAGCTCGTCTGGGTGCACAATCTCGGCCACAAACCGGACTGGATCGCCTCGGACCTCGTCGTCGGCGCCATCGAGAAGGTAGCCGGCAAGGATATCGATCTGGAAGCGATGGCCAGAACGGTCGAGGCGCGAATTGCCGGCGATGCCTATGGTGTGGGCAAGTGCGCCGACATCAAGGAGCCCCAGGCCGAACTCGCGCCGACCTGAGATGTATATCCTCAAGCACGGCATCAAGAAAAACCCGGAAAAGCGATGGGCGCTGCCGGATCGCATCTTCTTCGGCTACGGCGCATGCCACATTCTTGCAGGCACTTTCCTCGAGCATCCCCCGCTTGCAGGATTTCATGCGGAGCGGATCATCCCGGCCGAGGGCTTTTCGGGAAACCATATTTATGTGACGAACGGCATCATCGCTTTCGATTACCACGGCTACTCCAGCCGCGAGCGCCTCCTGGAGCACCATCGCAGGGGCTGGTCCTCCCACGGTACTGGTTGGCACTGCACGATCGAGAAGGTCGATTTCGACCTGCTCGACACAACGGAATTGAACCGGCGAAAGATGCTGGGCCCGGATCAGTATCTGTATGACGCAGTTCTCCGTGCGCGCCGGTTTCTTCAGCGCATGGACCACGCGGAGGCTGCCGCAAGAGCGCTTGGGATTGCAACGGCTAGAGGCTAGATGAAGGCGGGACATTGCCCGCGCCTTTGCTGTATCCCAGCTACAGCGAGCCACACGAAACCGCGCGACACGCTTCAGTCACGAATTCAGCTGCTGCGGCTGCCCCGCGCTTCCGAGCCGACATAGGCGATGCGCAGCATGTTGGTCGAGCCGGGCGTCCTCAGCGGCACGCCGGCGGTGATGATGACGCGGTCGCCCGGCTTGCCGAACTCTTCTTCCAGCGCAATGCGGCAGGCGCGGTTGACCATGTCGTCGAGATCGGTGGCATCGGGCGAGACGACGCAGTGCGTGCCCCACAGAAGCGACAGCCGCCGCGCGGTGTTGAGGATCGGCGACAGCGCGATGATCGGCACTTGTGGCCGTTCGCGCGCGGCGCGCAGCCCGGTGGTGCCGGACGCCGTGTAGGTGATTATCGCCGACAGTTTCAGCGTCTCGGCGATCTCGCGGGCAGCCAGCGAGATGGCGTCGGCGCCGGTCGCTTCCGGCTCGGAGCGCTGGGCGTTGATGATGCCGGCATAGGTCGGGTCGGTTTCGACCTTGGTGGCGATGCGGTTCATCATCGCCACGGCTTCGACGGGATAGGCACCCGCCGCAGATTCCGCCGACAGCATGATGGCGTCGGCGCCCTCGAACACGGCGATCGAAACGTCGGAGACTTCGGCGCGGGTCGGCACCGGTGCGGTGATCATCGATTCCAGCATCTGCGTGGCGACCACCACCGGCTTGCCGGCGCGGCGCGCGGCGCGCGTGATCTGCTTCTGGATGCCGGGAACGGCTTCCAGCGGCATCTCGACGCCGAGATCGCCGCGGGCGACCATCAGCGCGTCGGACAGTTCGATGATCTCGGCCAGCCGGGTGACGGCCTGCGGCTTTTCGATCTTGGCCATGATCAGCGCCCGGCCGCGCGCGATCTTGCGCGCTTCGGCCAGATCCTCGGGCCGCTGCACGAAGGACAGCGCGATCCAGTCGACGCCCGTGGCGAGCACCGCGTCGAGATCCTTGCGGTCCTTCTCGGTCAGCGCGCCGACCGGCAGGTCGGTATCGGGCAGGCTGACGCCCTTCTTGTCGGAAATCGTGGTGCCGGCGACGACTGTGCAGACGATCGACTTGCCGTCACTCTTCACCGCTTTCAGCTCGAGCTTGCCGTCGTCGATCAAAAGACGGTGACCGGGCTCGACCGAACTCAGTATCTCCGGATGCGGCAGGTAGACCCTGGTCGAGGTGCCGGGCTCGGGATTGTCGTCGAGCGTGAAGGTCTGGCCTGGCGTCAGCACTTCCTTGCCATTGGCGAACTTGCCGACGCGCAGCTTGGGCCCTTGCAGGTCGGCAAGGATGCCGATCGGCCGGCCGACCTTTTCCTCGACGGCGCGGATGCGGCCGACCAGCGTGCGCATCAGTTCGTGGTCGGTATGGCTCATATTGATGCGGAACACATCGGCGCCCGCTTCGAACAGTTTCTGCAGCATCTCCTCGGAGGAGGATGCCGGACCGATTGTGGCTAGGATCTTGACCTTGCGGCTGCGTCTCATTGACTATTGGTTCCCGGGGCGGCTGGTGCGCCTCCCGTTGCGGGTTCATCGGTCAGCTGGACCATCCAGCTTGCCTGTTCGCCCGTGTCATATTCCTGGAATCCGGCGCGCTGGAAGCCCCGGGCGACGCAGTCGTTTACGCCGGCAATCTTGAACTCTTTTTCAGCCACGCACATGTTGATCGGGCCGTCCCAGCGTCCACCGCGCTCGGCGTCTTCTGCATAAAGATAGTAAAACCTTGATGACAGCGGCCCTTCGATCAACGTCTTGCAGCTCGATCCTTCGATGTGCCACCAGCCTTCGGTGATCCAGCCGGCCTTGGCACGATAGCCGATGCCGACGCCGACCAGGTTCTGCGTGGCGTTGCAGACGCGGAAATCGGCGCGCGCCGGCGAGGCCATAACCATCGCCGGCAAGCCAACGGCCACGGTCAGGAGCGGCATGGCAAAGGCAGAGCGCATGCGCTGCCTGCCGGCGGAACCCATCCGAAAACCCCTCAAGAACCACATCAGCATCTCTCTGCGCCCCTTTTCGGAAAAGTCCGGGCGCATGTCAACGCGCCGTTTTGATCAATTCCAATCGATTTAGGAAGGCTCCCGGCGCGCTATCCGTCGCCCTTTGCCAGATTTCCCGATAAACCTTGGCCAAACAACGGCATTGCGCACGCGTCGTCTTCGTGGAATGACGATAGCACCCTCCCCGGAAGCCAGCGAACAGACCATTTCCCGCCAATGACCCGATCCACAGTTTTCGCGCCTTTCGACATTGTCGAGGGCGACCGCAAGCGGGGCATCGTGCTCCTGGCCGATCATGCCCGCCGCGACCTGCCCGACGAGTATGGCAGCCTCGGTCTGCCCGCGGCGGAGTTCGATCGGCACATCGCCTATGACATTGGCGTCGAAGCGGTGACGCGCGAGCTCGCCGGCCTGCTCGACGTGCCGGCGGTCATCGCCAATTTTTCGCGGCTCCTGATCGATCCCAACCGCGGCGAGGACGATCCGACGCTCATCCGCCAGCTCTATGACGGCACGGTGGTGCCGGGAAACTATCCCATCGCGCCGGAAGAGCGCGAAAGGCGGCTCGACCGCTTCTACCGGCCCTACCACGACGCCGTCGGCGCGGTGATCGCCTCGGTCGCGCAGGCTTCCGGCCGGGCGCCCTTCATCTTCTCCGTGCATTCCTTCACGCCGGTGATGCAGGGCACGCAACGGCCATGGCATGCCGGCATCTTATGGGATCTGGACGACCGGGTGGCGCGGCCGCTGATCGATATGCTGGCGCAGGACAAGAACCTGATCGTCGGCGACAATGAGCCCTATGACGGCGCGCTGCGTGGCGACACCATGTTCAGGCATGCCATCGTCAACGGCTATGCCCACGCGCTGATCGAGATCCGCCAGGACCTGATAGCGGACCAGAAAGGCGCGCTTGCCTGGGCCGAGCGCCTGGCGCCGATCGTTGACGCGATAGACCGCCGTCCCGATATACATGCGGTAAAAATATTCGGCTCGCGCACCGGGCCGCTATGACGGAGGTTCCGATGACCGTACTCAGCGACGAGCAGAAGCGTGATTTCGAAGCCGCCGCCTTTCGCCGGCTGGTCGAGCACCTCAGGGAACGCAGCGACGTCCAGAACATCGACCTGATGAACCTCGCCGGCTTCTGTCGCAACTGCCTGTCGAACTGGTATCGCGAGGCGGCCGATGCCGAGGGCGTCGATCTCTCCAAGGATCAGTCGCGCGAGATCGTCTACGGCATGCCCTATGCCGAATGGCAGGCTCTCAACCAGATCGAAGCGTCGGACGCCAAGAAGGCTGAATTCGAGGCCAGGCGGCCGAAAGATCACTGAAGAACCTATAGGGCGAGCGGCCTCCGGCTGTGGTATCTGCGATGGGCGAGGTCCGCGACGGTCGCCAAGAGCACAGCGGCTCAGGATGAAGGTCGCGCTCACCGGAGTTGGTTCTGTGCCGAAGCAGCGCAGGGCTGCGAAGCAGCTCCAGGGGTCTGCGCTCGCTACGCTCCTTGCTCCGCCCGTGGATGACGAACGGAGAGGCGTTTTCGCTAATCTCCCACGTAGGGAAGTTCGCCAAGAACGATGTCGGTTCCATTTCGGCCTTTGGCCCAAGCGCTTCCTCAAACCGGTGCTTGACTGAAAATTGAATCGATCTAATTTGCCGCGCAAAGCCATTTTCTGACCGGATTCGCCTGATGAACGTGTTCAACGCCATGCAGACTGCCATTCGCGGCCGATGGGCCGTGGCAGCCATTTTCCTTGCCAATGGCTTCCTGACCGGCAGCTGGGCGCCGCAGATTCCGGTGTTCCTGACCAGGCTCGACATTTCGAAATTCACCCTCGGTCTGCTGATCCTTTTGTTCGGCGCCGGCGCGGTCACCGCCATGACCTGGTGCGGCCACCTGATCTCGAAACATGGCTCGCGCACCGTGCTGCGCTGGTTCGGCCTGTGCGGCAGCCTCGGCCTGCTGGTCGTGGCTCTGGCGCCCAACGTGCCGCTGGCGGCCATCGCCATGTTCATTTTCGGCGGCTCGATCGGCGGCATGGACGTCGCCATGAACGCCAATGCGGTGGTGGTGGAGCGAAAGATGTCCCGCGCCATCATGTCCTCCTCGCACGGCTTCTGGAGCCTCGGTGGTTTCGCCGGCGGCGGCCTCGGCGGCTTTGCCATCCAGCACTATGGCCACCTCGCCCATGCCGCGGCCGTGACCGTGCTTGCCTTCGCGGTGATCGCGATGGCGGTCGGCTATCTCGTCGCCGAGGACAGGCCACAGGCGGCCGAGCATCACAGCTTCACGCTGCCGGCCAACCCGCTGGTCTACCTGATCGGCCTGATGGCCCTGCTGACGATGATCTCCGAGGGCGCGGTGCTCGATTGGGCGGCGCTGTATCTGCGACAAGAACTTGGCGCCGACCTTGCCGTCGCCGGTCTTGCCTATGCCGCCTTTTCCGGCGTCATGGCGATCATGCGCTTCTTCGGTGATGGCGTACGCAACCGCTTCGGCGCGGTGACGACGCTGCGCGGCTCGGCGGTCGTCGCCGCCGCGGGCATGCTGGTCGCCGGCCTGTCGCCCTCGCCCTGGCTCGCCATCGCGGCCTTTGCGCTGTGCGGCTTCGGCATCGCCAACATGGTGCCGATCATCTTTTCGGCGGGCGGCAACCAGGAAGGCATGTCATCGGGCACCGGCATGAGCGTCGTCACCACCATGGGCTATTCCGGCATTCTGGTGGCGCCGTCGGCGATCGGCTTCGTCGCCGAGCATTCCAGCTTCGGACCGATCTTCATCGCCATGTCGATGCTGTTGATCGTCGTCCTGCTGATGGCGGGCCTCGCTCACCGCGCCGAATTCGCCCCAGCGCCCGCCGAATAGCGCTTCAACTCCTCGTGGAGAAAGTCCGCCACGCGGCGGATGCGCACACTGCTGCGCACGTCGCGATGCATCGCCAGCCATACCGGCAGGCTTGGCAGCGGCAGGCCGGGCAGCACCTTCTCCACCAGAGGGTCGCGATCGGCCAGCGGCTCCTGGCCGAGGCCAATGCCGTTTCCCGCCCGCACCGCCTCCCACAGGACCATCTGGTTGTCGGCCCTGAAGCGGAAACTGCTTCGGGTGACCGGGAGGCCGAATTGCGTAAAGCCCCGGATCATCTCGTCGCTGCGGTCGAAGCCGATCAAGGGATGATCGGTTAGGTCGGCCGGCCCGAGCGGGCGGCCGCGCCGGTCGAGATAGGAAATGGCCGCGCAGGCGCAGAGCGGGATGTCGCAGACCTTGCGCGCCACCAGTTCGTTCTGCGCCGGCTTGACCATGCGGATGGCGATGTCGGCGTCCCGGCGCAGCAGGTTCTCGACCTGGTTCGAGGCAACGATCTCGACCTCGATGCCGGGTTCCTCGATGCCGAGCCGTGCGGTCATCTCTGGCAGCACATAGGCCGCCACCACTTCGCTGGCGGCAATGCGCACCGTGCCTTCGATTGCCTCGACCGAACCCAGCGCCAGGCGTGAAAACGCGCTCGCCTGCTCGCTGACCGCCTTGCCGCGTTCGAACAGCGTAGCGCCGGCTTCCGTCAGCGCGTAGCCGCTCCGTCCACGCCTGAACAGCGTCACACCGAGCGCCTGTTCCAACTCGCCGATGTGGCGGCCAAGCGTCGGCTGGCTGGCCGACAGCATGCGCGCGGCGGCCGACAGGCTGCCGGTTTCCGCGACCGTGACGAAGCTCTTGATCAGGTTCCAGTCGATGTCGGCCATTCAAGAATGAATATCAGAACTGCATTCATGGTCAATTTCAATTCATCGATGAGGCAATCATATTCGCCCTGCAAACACCGATACGGACAGCAACCACCAACCAAGGAGAATTCAAATGACCAAGATCGCTCTCACCGCCGCCGCCCTCCTCATCGCCGCCAGCACGGCTTTCGCCGGCAGCGACAAGTTCGGCTCGAACGACGCCAGCCAGCCGGTCGTCAGCACCGACACCACGACCACCACGTCGATCGAGAAATCCGAGATCACCGATCAGAAGCCGCAGGGCAGCAACCGCGACGTCTTCGGCAGCCGCTGAACGGCGGTCCGCGGAAGATCCAGAAAGCGGCGGGCTCGTCCCGCCGCCTCAAACCCCGTCGCTTCAAACTAAATAAGGAAACGAACAATGACCAAGATCGCAATTCTCGGCGCCAATGGCCGGCTCGGCCGCGTGGTTGCCAAGGCCTTCATCGACGCCGGCTTCGACGTCCGCACCGTCACCCGCACCGGCAAGGTGCCGGCCGAACTCGAAGGCGCCACGGCGGTTGCCGGCGATGCGCTGGACCGTCAATCGCTGATGCGTGCCACCGAGGGCGTCGATATCATCTTCAACGGCCTCAACCCGACCTACACCGATTGGGGCAAATGCCTGCCGATGGCCGAAAACGTCATGGCCGCCTGCCATGCCAACAACGCGCTGCATTTGTTCCCCGGCACCGTCTACAATTACGGCTCGCCTATGCCGGCGGTGATCACGGAAGACACGCCGTTCCATCCGACGACCGAGAAGGGTCGCATCCGCTGCGCCATGGAGGAGCTGTTCCGCCGCGAGGCAGAGGCCGGCCGGGTACGCACCATCCTGCTGCGCGCCGGCGACTTCTTCGGCGGCACCGGCAGCGGTTCCTGGTTCGACCTGGTCGTCGCCGCCAAGATCAGCAAGGGCGTCTACACTGCGCCCGGTCCGGCCGACCTCGTGCATGAATGGGCGTATCTGCCGGACTTCGCCGTGGGCTTCGTCGCGCTGGCCAAGAATCTCGACAAGCTCGGCTCCTATGAGGCGCTGAACTTTCCAGGCCATGCCGTCACCGATGTCGAGATCAAGGCCGCTGCGGAGAAGGCGCTTGGCCGACCGCTCAAGATGACGTCGATGCCCTGGTGGGTGCTGCGCGCCGGCGGCCCGTTCGTGGCGATGTGGCGCGAGATCGTCTCGATGTCCTATCTGCGCTTCGAGCCGCACCGTCTGGCCTCGACGCGGCTGGAGGGCATCATCGGCGAAATCCCGCACACGCCGCTCGATCAGGCCGTCGCCCAATCCCTCGAGGACATCGGCATCGCCACAGTGAAGGCCACGAAAGCTGCCTGAATTGAGCCGGTGCCATACCCGCCCGTCCTCTTCACACCGAAAGCCTCATCGCGGCAAAGACGGCTCAGAGCCGCCCCATCAGCAGCAGCAGCAGAACCACCACCAGCACCACACCGACGATGCCAGAGGGTCCGTAACCCCAGGAGCGTGAATGCGGCCATGCCGGCACTGCGCCGATCAGGACAAGGATCAGGATGACGATGACAAGGGTGCTGATCGGCATGAGAAATTCCCCGCATTGAGTTCACTCGAGGACGATGTCTTCGCATCCCCCCACCGGGGAACAATGCAAAAGGCCGCCCGGTTGTTCCGGGCGGCCTTTGCCGTTCAGATTGGGAAGCCTGCCTACTCGGCGGCTTTTGGAAAGGCGATCGCGGGTTCCGCGCCGGCATCCACCGTCGGCGCGTCCGACGAGATCTCGCCCTTGCCCCGCCGGAACAGCCGGCTGATCAAGCCGCGCCGTGCACCTGGCTTGACCTTGGCGCGGGTGAACACCATCAGCATCGACGGCGTCACCACCAGTGTCAGCAGCGTCGCGAAGGACAGGCCGAAGACGATCGCCGAGGACAGCGAAATCCACCATTGCGTCGACGGCGCGTTGATCGTCGTCTCGTGATGGAAGATCTCCAGCCCAAGGCCGAAGGCGATCGGCAGCACGCCGAGGATGGCCGACACCGCCGTCAGCACCACCGGTCGCGCACGCTCGCGACAGGTCTGCAACACGGCATCCATCTTGTCCCAGCCCTCTTCGCGCAGCCGGTCGTAGGTGTCGATCAAAACGATGTTGTTGTTCACCACCACGCCGGCCAGCGCGATGACGCCGATACCCGACATGACGATGCCGAACGTCTCGCCTGTTATCAGCAGTCCCAGGAACACGCCGATCGTCGCCATGACCACGCAGGACAGCACCAGCCAGACGCTGGTGAACTTGTTGAACTGCGCCAAAAGCACCAGGAAGATCAGGAAGATCGCCGCACCGAAGGCCTTGCTGAGGAAGGCGCTGGCTTCGGCGCTGTCCTCGTTCGAGCCGGCCAGCTTCCAGCGAATGCCGCTGCCGAGATTCATGTCGGCGACGGCCTGGGTGACCTCCTGCTGCACGGCGGCGACCTGCTTGCCGGCGGCGACGTTGGCCTGCACCACAACGGTGCGGGCGCCGTCGATGCGGTTGAGGATGCCGACGCTTGGCTTGGCCTTGCGGACGACGAAGTTCGAAATCGGCACCGACCCCTGCGAGGTCTGCACCCTGAGTTCGTCGAGCGTCGACAGCGTGCGCCGGTCCTCCGGCAAGCGCAGCCGGATGTCGACCGCCTTGTCGGCGCCGGCAGGCCGGTATTCCGACAGCTTCAGGCCGTTGGTGACGAGTTGCACCACCGTCCCGACCGAGGTCGGGCTGATGCCATACTGCGCAGCCTTGGCGCGGTCGACCTCGAGTGCCCAGTCGACGCCGGGCGGCGGCAGGCCGTCGGAAACGTCGATGACGCCGGGCACCTTGGCGATGCGCGCTGCAACCGCACGCGCCTTCTCGTCCAATCCCTTGGGGTCGATGGCCGAAAGCCTGATCTGGATCGGCTTGCCGGTCGGCGGGCCGGCTTCCGGCACGCGGACCTCGACGTCGACGCCGGGAATACCGGCCATGACGCCGCGCAAATCGTTCAGGATCTGGTTCGCCGATTTGCGTTCGCGCCAGTCGATGAATTCGTACTGGATGACGCCGACGACATCCTCGGGCACATCCTGGCCGCCGCCGTCGGACTTGCCGACGCGGGTATAGACCGACTTCAGGCCCGGCCAGCCGAGCAGCCGGTTCTCGGCGATCTTGGTCGCCGTGTCCATTTCGGCCAGCGAAAGATTGCCGCGGGCATGCACATAAAGCAGGCCGTAGTCGGGCTCCACGCTCGGGAAGAACTCGACGCCGGCGCCGTACTTCGAATAGCCAACGAAGATGCCGGCCAGCAAGACCACTGTAAGCACCAGCACTGTGATGGGGAAGCGCACCGCCTGCTTGACGACCGCCATGTACCAGCCGTCGCGATTGTCGTCGGCGTGATGTTCCGGCGCCCTGGCGAAGATCGCGCCAAGCGTCGGCGCGAAGACCAGCGCATACAGCATCGAGGCCGACAGCGTGACGATCAGCGTGATCGGCATGTACTTCATGAAGTCGCCGATGATGCCCGGCCAGAACAGCAGCGGCGAGAAGGCGGCGATGCGCGTCATCGTCGCCGCGATGACCGGACCGGCCATGCGCTTGGCGGCAAGCGCGAAGGCTTCCTGCTTCGGCATGCCCTCGCTCATCCGCCGTTCGGCGAATTCGGTGACGATGATGGCGTCGTCGACCAGCATGCCGACCGCCAGGATAAGGCTGAACAGCACGATCATGTTGATCGTGTAGCCCATCATCGCCAGGAGCAGGATGCCGATCAGGAAGGACGATGGGATGGCGAGGCCGATGAGCAGCGACGCACGGCCGGACAGGGCGTAGAGGATGACGATGAACACCAGGATGACGGCGATCATCACATGGTTCTGCAGGTCACCCAGCAGCTGGTTGACGAAGACCGACTTGTCCTGCGTGTAGGTGACGTGCATCCCCTCGGGCATGGTCTTGACGAAGGCGTCGGACACCGCCCTCACCTTGGTGAGCGTGTCGATCAGATTGGCGCCGATGCGCTTCTTGACCTCGATGGCGATGGCCGGCTTGCCGTTGAGGCGCGTGATCGTCGTGGCATCGGCGAAGGTCGAGCGGATCGTCGCGATGTCCTTGGCCTGCACCACGGCATTGGGGCCGGCGACCACCGGCAGCGCCGCCACGTCCTCCGGCGTCTCGATCAGCGACGGCACCTTGACGGCGTATTTGCCTTGCGAGCCTTCGATATTGCCGGCGGCGACCAGGCTGTTGGACGCGCCGACGGCGCCGATCAGCTGGTCGAGCTGCAGCCCGTAGGACGACAGTTTCATCGGATCGATGACGACCTCGACGAGATCGTCGCGGGAACCCTGCAGCGAGCCTTCCAGAACGCCGGGCACTTCCTCGATGCGGTCACGCAGTTCGCGCGCCGCGGCGGCCAGCACGCGTTCGGGCAATTCGCCCGACAGTGTGACGACGAGCACCGGAAATTCGGAAATGTTGACCTCGGTGACGACAGGCTCCTCGGCGGCTTGCGGCAGATCGGCCTTGCCGTCCTGCACCTTGGAGCGTGTATCCTGCAACGCCGTCGCCAGATTGGTCTGCGGCTGGAACTCGACCAGCACATAGCCGCCGCCCTGGAAGGCGGCCGAGCGCATTTCCTTGAGGCCCTTCAGGCTTTTCAGCTTGCTTTCCATCGGCCGCAGCAGAAGGCGCTCGGAATCCTCCGGCGAGATGCCTTGATAGATCAGGCTGACATACATCATCGGAATCGGAACGTCGGGTTCCGCTTCCTTCGGCGTCGACTGATAGGCGACCCAGCCTGCAATCAGCAGGAAGACCAGGACCGAGATGGTCAGGCGGGCATTGTTGATTGCGAGTCTGACGATATCCATGACTTATGCCTGTTGCTTTCGGGAGTGGCGAACGGAC
Source organism: Mesorhizobium sp. B2-4-19 (assembly GCF_006441315.1). Classification (NCBI taxonomy): domain Bacteria; kingdom Pseudomonadati; phylum Pseudomonadota; class Alphaproteobacteria; order Hyphomicrobiales; family Phyllobacteriaceae; genus Mesorhizobium; species Mesorhizobium sp. B2-4-19. The sequence goes on from NZ_VFUV01000031.1 coordinate 12,260, forward strand.
TGACGTCGCCGGGCAGGGCCCGGCGCCGGCGTCGCTGCGCTACTGCGTCCCGGCGGTGGCTTCGCCGATCAGCTTGTTGATGGTCGCCTGGTCCGCCTCGACCGGCTTGACGTCGTCGCCTTCCTTCACCAGTTCCTGGCCGGCGACGATGATGCGCGCATCGGCCGGGATGCCGCCGAGCACGAGGCCGGTCGGTGTGTCGTCGACCAGGTCGATCGGGAAGAACGCAACCTTGTTGTCCTTGCCGACGGCGCGAATGCCCAGATCGCCCTTGTCGCCGAGCGTCACCACCGAGCGCGGCAGCAGGACCGCGTCGGTCGGCAGCGCGCTGAGCTGGATTTCCGCCGTCATGCCGGCCGGCACCGAGCCGTCGGCATTGGGGATGGCGACCTCGACGCGGAAGGTGCGGGTCGCCGACGACGCGTCGCGGCTGATGTAGCGCACGGTGCCTTCGACGGTCTGGCCGCTGACCAGCCGGACGCTGGCCTTGTCGCCGATCTTGAGATAGCCGAGGTCGCGCTCGCTGATTTCGCCGCGGGCGATCACCGGATCGAGCTTGAGGATGGTGGCCACCTCGCCGCCCTGCATGACCGAGCTGCCAAGCTCCACCGGCACCCGGTCGATAACGCCATCGAACGGTGCCTTGACCTCGTTGCGGTCGAGCTCGGCCTGCGCCGTATCCAGCTGGGATTGCGCCTGGGTCAGGTTGGAGCGGGCGGTGTCGAGCTGCAGCTTGGGCAGATTGCCGGTCCTTGCGAGTCGTTCGGCGGCATCGAGCTCGGCCTTGCGCTGCGTCAGCAACTGCTTGGCATTGTCGACGCTCGAGATCTTTTCTTCCGCCGCCAGCATCAGCACCAGGTCGCCGGTCCTGACATGATCGCCTTGCTTGACCGGCAGCTTGTCGATGACGCCGGCGACGCGGGTTGCCAGAACCGCGCGCTTGTCGGCCTCGGTCAGGCCGGAAATGCGGATGGCGCGCGCATAGGTCTTGCGTGGCGGCGTCACGACGGCAACGGTGCGCAGCGGCGCCTTCGGTTCGGCTTCCGCGGTTTTCGGCTTGCTAGCGTCCGGCGCCTTGCCCTGCTCGACTTCGGCCGCCTTGGCCTTGTTGGCCGCTACGCTGCCGACCGATGAGAATTCGCCCGTCGCCATCCACGCCGCGAAACCGATGAGCACAACAATGGCTGCAAGCTTGTGAAACCTGATTTTAGGCATCGTCATTTTTCCACTGCGAGTTCAGCCAGCACCGCGCCTTCATGACGCGGGCGCGTCGCCGATATGGGTGCGCGCCTGACCGTGTTCAAATTGCCGTGATAGGCGAGCGCGCTTCTACATCAAAGTTGCACTGCAATATAGCCTTAAAGTTGCAAGACCATTACGGCATCGGGCAAGGTGAACCCGCCGCCATCCAGTTTTCGATTGCTTGATAGGTCGCTTCGGCCGAGCCCGGAGCCGGCTCACGATCCGAGCCCGGCGCCCGGCCCCAGGCGACAAGTTTATTGTCGCGGACATGCAGCGCGACATCGGCCAATTTGCGGTCGCCATTGCGCGCCGGATCCTTGATCTGGGCACAGACTTCGGCCGAGGACTTACCGAACCAAGCCTTCTCGGTCGGCGCCAGATGCCAGCCCTCGGCGCCGGGTGGTCCGTGCAATGCCTTGGAATTACTGGAGAAATGACAGGTTGTGCAGCGCAGGCCCGGGTTGCCGAAGCCCGATCCGTCGGTTCCGCGCTGGACGTTGAAGGCGTGCACAAATGTGGCGCCATAATGCGCACCCGACCAACGCGGCCGGTTGTCCACAACATGACAATCGGCGCAACGCGGATGTGAGAACACCGCATGGATCTCGCCCCATTCGGACAGGCCCTTGGCCACGCCGACTGCCGGCCTCGATGATATCTGGCTCTCCTGCGCGGTTGCGGAAGGCGCCGCCGAAAACACGATGGCAGCAGGCGTCAGCATGATGAGAAGCTTCTTCATGCGAAGGCCACCCTTGTCGACAGCGGCAGGGTGCGGACGCGCTTGCCGGTAAGCGCGAAGATGGCATTGGCCAGCACCGGTGCCGCCGGCGGTGTGCCAACCTCGCCGACGCCGCCCACGCAACTGCTTACCGACATGCTGCTCGACGGGCTGGAAGGCATGAAGGCGCGGATCAGCGATCCCGAGGGGCAGCGGCAGACGGCCGCCGCCCTGGTCAAGGTGATCGACCTTGCGCTGAAAGCCGGATGAAGCCTGTCGGGGCTCCAGTCAGGCCCGGCGGCGCTCCGCTTCCGGGTTCTTGCGCACCGCGAGGAATTCCTTGACCCGCCGGCCGGGCGCGGGACCGCGCACCGGCTTGAAGCCGTCATCGAGTTCACCGGAGAGATCGAGTGTCGGCCGCTTGCCGACGGCATCGTAGTTTTCTTCCAGCCAGTCGCTGGCGGCGGTGCGGCCGAGATCGCGCAGATAAGTCAGGAAGGCCCATTCGGCATTAACCTTCGATGACGCCGACAGGTCCTTGAACGCCTCGTCGGCATCGATGCGGTGCATGCGGATGTCGCGATACTCGCCATGCGGCAGCCGGCCGGCGGCGATCAGTTCCTTGACGAAGGCGATCGAGCGGAATTCACGCAGCAGCCCGGCATTGAAGGTGATTTCGTCGATGCGGTTCTGGATCTCGTTGGCGCTCCTGGGCGTTCCTTCGCGCACCACCGGATTGATCTGCACCAGCAGCACATCCTCGGTCGCCGCCGTCTTGAAGAACGGATAGAGCGCCGGGTTGCCGCCATAGCCGCCATCCCAATAGGGCACGCCCTTGATCTCGACGGCGCGGAACAATTGCGGCAGGCAGGCCGAGGCCATCACCGTGTCGAGGTCGATCTCGCCATCGGAAAAGACCCGCAGCTGCCCGGTCTCGACATTCGTGGCGGAGATGAACAGCTCCATCGAATTGCAGGCGCGGACATTTTTGAAGTCGATCTCCCGCGCCACCACGTCGCGCAGCGGATTGAGGCCGAGCGGATTGGCGACATAAGGCGAGAACACCCGCGACATGGTGTCGAAGAACACGTAGCCCGGCGTGTTCTCGATCGACCAATTGCCCCAGGCGACGTCCCACGGCATGCGCTGCACCGGGCTGAACCGGCCCTTTGCCGCCACCGCACGCCAGAAATCGTCGAGCTTCTTGCGCGCGCCCTCGACCCCGCCACGCACAAATCCGTCGGCCAGCGCCACCGCGTTCATGGCACCGGCGCTGGTGCCGGAAACCGCCGATATCTCCAGCCTGCCGTCCTCCAGCAATCGGTCGAGCACGCCCCAGGAGAATGCGCCATGTGAGCCGCCACCCTGAAGCGCGATGTTGATTTTCTTGCCTTCCTCCGCCTTGCCGTTCTTCGTCATGGCGTTCCTGTCGTCCTTATGCGCCAACCTGCCCCCACGTCACGAAGGAAGCAGCTATCGGCGGCCTATGTTGCAGTGCAGCATATATGGGCAGACCAAGGCAAGAACACGAACACGGTCGCGTGATCACATGAAATTTCGGTCATAAGAGAAAAGCCCACCGCTTCGATGCGGAGAGGCTTTCTCTTTCGAAAACAGATGGAGCTAGGCGACCAGATCGGGCACTGGACCGATATAGCGCGATTGCGGACGGATCAGCCGTCCGGACGTCTGCTGCTCGCGCGCATGCGCGATCCAGCCGGCAACGCGACCGGCGGCGAAGACATTGCTGAAGGCCTGTGGCGGGAAACCCGCCGCTTCCAGCACCAGCGCGGTGTAGAACTCGACATTGGTCTGCAGCGAGCGCTGCGGCTTGGCGATCCGCAACACCTCGAGCGCCGTCTTTTCGATCTCCTCGGCGAAAGCCAGCCGGCGGCCGGTCTCGCCCTCGCCGCCAAGCTGCCGCACGACCGCTTTCAGCACATCGGCGCGTGGATCGCGCACACGGTAGATGCGATGGCCGAACCCCATGATCCGCCTGCCATGCGCGATCTCGTTGCGCAGCCAGCCGGCCGCATCGCCATGCGCCTCGATCGCGTCGAGCATCTCGACCACCGGGCCGGGCGCGCCGCCATGCAGCGGCCCCTTGAGCGCGCCGAGCCCGGCCAGCACCGACGAGGTCAGGCCGGCCAATGTCGAAGCAACGACGCGCGTGGCGAAGGTCGAAGCGTTGAGGCCGTGGTCGCAGACGGTCACCAGATAGGTGTCGAGCGCTTTTGCCAATGCCGGCGACGGAGCGGAGCCCCGGAGCATGCGCAACATGTCGGCGGCGTGATCGGCCTTGCCATCCGGCGCGACTGGCTGCTCGCCGCGCTGCAGGCGCAGCAAGGCAGGCGTCAGCACGGCGGGCGCCGCGATCAGCCGCAGCGCGTCCGTCAATGTTTCGCCGTCTGGCAGCAGAGCCATGCCGGCGCGCATGGCGCTGTAGATTTCGAGCGGTGCCAGCAGCGACAGCGAAGGCAGGGTCCGCTCGAACACCTCGACACGCGCCTCGCCCAGTTGCGCCGCCAGTTCGGTATCGCCAGGCAGATCCTCGAAGAAGCCGTCGAGCAACAGCCGGACGACCTGTGGAAAGTTCCATCGTCCGGCCAGTTCCGCAAGCGAATGACCACGGATCGTCAGTCGGCCGCCCAAACCATCCACGTCGGACAGCACGGTTTCGGCCGCAACCACATCATCGAGCCCATTCGCCATGACCTTGTCTCCTTGAAGCTTTTGCGGATCGCAGATAAGGCTGGTCAAGCCAAGCATCAATCTTGATCAATAGAATCAATATCAGAGCCGAAAATGTCGGAATGGCTGTCGCGGGAAGAGGCGTTGGAACGGCTGCGGGTAAGGCCACAGACGCTCTATGCCTATGTCAGCCGCGGGCGCATCGGCATGCGTCCCGACCGCGCCGATCCACGCCGCAGCCAGTATCGCGCCGACGACATCGCGGCGCTGGCAACACGCCGGGCGCGCGGACGCAGCCCTTCGGCCATCGCCGAAAGCGCGATTGCCTGGGGCGAGCCGTCGATCGCAACGGCGATTTCGACCGTCTGGCACGGTCACCTCATCTATCGGGGCCGAGACGCCGCCCTGCTGTCCGACCGTGCCACGCTGGAAGAAACCGCCGCTGTGCTTTGGGCCCTGCCTGAACCGCTCCGCTTCGAAGCGCCGCTGCCGGATGCGCCACGCCACTCCGGCCGCGCTCCGGCCTTCGCGCAACTTGCCTTGCTGGCCGGCCAGGCTCGGCCTTCGCTTGGACGCAGTGCCGCCTCGCTATGTGCCGACGCCGCGCGCGCAATCGGCGTGCTGGCCGGCGCCCTCGGTGCCGAAGCGGGGCCGGATCCGGTGCACCGGCGATTGGCACGGGGCTGGTCGGTCGATGAGGGTGGCGCCGATGCGATCCGGCGCGCTCTTGTGCTGCTTGCCGATCACGAGCTGAATGCATCGACCTTCGCGGCTCGCGTCGCGGCCTCCACCGGCGCCTCGCCCGCCGCTTGCCTGCTGGCAGGCCTGGCAACACTCTCCGGACCGCGCCACGGCGGTGCCGGCGAAGCGGTGATGCAGCTTGCTGAAGATGCGGCGCGGCACGGCGCCGACGCCGCGGTCCGGCGCTGGCTCGGCCACGACCGGCCGCTGCCGGGGTTCGGCCACCAACTCTATCCCGAGGGCGATCCGCGGGCCACGGCGCTCCTGGCAGCCATCGGCAACACCGATGAGACCTTGCGGTTGCTGGAGATCGCCGCCATCGCAGCGACCGGCGGCCAGCCGAATATCGATTTTGCCCTGGCCGTGATGACGCGCAGCCTCGGCCTGCCGCGCGATGCGCCGTTCCATTTGTTCGCGCTCGGGCGCAGCGTCGGCTGGGCCGCGCACATGGTCGAACAGATCGTCAGCGGCAGCATCATCAGGCCACGCGGCCGCTATGAGGGGCTGTTGCCCTGACAGCGTTTTGCCTGATGCGGTTTCGACCCGGGCTCAACTTTGTCAGCCGTCAAGCGGAGTTGGCATTGGTCCCGAACCGCGCCCGGTACGCAGCGGGCGTCGTGGCGAATTGCCGGCGGAAATGATGCCGCAGCGTCGCCGCCGCGCCAAAGCCGGCGGTCTCGGCAATCCGCTCGATCGGCATGCTCGTGTCTTCCAGCAAAGTGCGCGCCCGCGAAAGCCGCTCCGAAAGCAGCCAGCGCGCCGGCGTGACACCGGTCGCGGCCGCGAACCGGCGCAAAAATGTCCGCTCGCTCATCCCGGCAAGACCGGCCAGCGTGGCGACAGGATAGTCGGCGGAAATATCCGCGCGCATTCTGTCAATCAACGGTCCAAGCCGGCCGTGTTCGTGCGGCTCGGGAACGGAACTTTCGACATATTGCGCCTGGCCGCCGTCACGGTGCGGCGGCACGACCAGGCGGCGCGCCACCATATTGGCCGCCTTGGTGCCGAAGTCGCGCCGCACCAGATGCAGGCACAGGTCGATACCCGCGGCGCTGCCGGCCGAAGTCAGCACATTTCCCTCATCGATGTACAGGACGTCAGGAACCACGGTGATGTCGGGATACATCTCCCTCAGCCTGTCGCTGTAGCGCCAATGCGTGGTGGCCTTCTTACCCGACAGCAGGCCGGCCGCGGCGAGGACGAAGACGCCCGAGCAGATGGACAGGATGCGTGCGCCCCGCTCGCTGGCCTTGCGAAGCGCCCCGATCAGCAATGGCGGCACCGGACAGTCCACACCGCGCCATCCCGGCACGATCACGGTGCCGGCCTCGCCGATCAGATCGGGTCCGCCATCGGCGACGATGCGCACGCCGCCCATCGCACGCATTTCGCCGGCATCGATGCCGGCAACGGCAAAACGGTACCAATCCGCACCCATCTCCGGTCTGGGCAAGGCAAACATCTCGGCCGCCACGCCGAACTCGAACGTGCACAGCCCGTCATAGGCGACGGCAACGACCAGTAGGTTGGCAGGAAGCACATTTGGCATGATCTTGACGATATATGGCAAAACTGCCAGCTGCAATCGCCAGGCCCGGTGCGCTACCTCAACTCCATCAGCGATGGGGACAAGCTCCATCCGAAAACGATGGAGGCCAGCTCCATCGGCGATGGAGATCCTTGATGAGCTATGTGACAGACGTTCCAGCGGCCTCGCCGGAGATTGCCCGCGACCATTTCCTGCACCGGCTTTCTGTCGAGACCGACTGTTCGGACGTTGCCGCGGCACTGCGCGGCGGAGAGCCGGACTTCGTGCTTCTGCACGTGGTCGGTTCGCCCGATGCCTATGAGCGCCGCCATGTCCCGGGCGCGCTGCACCTGCCGCACCGCGAGATATCGGCCGAGCGTATGGCAGAATGGCCGGCAGGCACGCTGTTCGTGGTCTACTGCGCCGGGCCGCATTGCAATGGCGCGGACCGGGCGGCGTTCAAACTTGCCAGCCTCGGCCTGCCGGTCAAGATCATGATCGGCGGCATTTCAGGCTGGCAGGACGAAGAGCTTCCTTTCGCCTCGGGCAAGGAGCCAGGTATTCTGCAAGCATGATTTGGTCTTGCCGGCTGGCCGGCTCACGACATCGTGTCGAGCTTGCGCTGCATGGCCGCGATCTGGTCCTTCAACTGCTGCAGATCGTCGGATTTCTCCGGCGGCGCGTCCTTCCTGGCCGGTTCGGCGGGAGCCGCGGCCGGCGCCGAGCCCGCGGGTGGGAAAGGCGTGAACAGCCGCATCGCGTTCTGGAACATTTCCATATTGCGGCGGGTCTGCTCTTCCAGCGCCTTGATCGGCGTCGCCATCTTCATCACATCGAGCGGCGACTTGCCGATGGCCCCCTTCATCTGCTCGCGAAAGCGCTCCTGCTCCTTGGAGAAGGCGATCATCGACTGTTCAAGGAAGCTCGGCACGATCATCTGCATCTGGTCGCCGTAGAAGGCGATCAGCTGGCGCAGGAACGGGATCGGCAGCATGTTCTGCCCATCCTTGTTCTCCAGCTCGAAAATGATCTGGGTCAGCACCGGATGCGTGATGTCGTCGCCGGTCTTGGCGTCCTGAACGGTGAACTCCTCGCCCTTCTTGACCATGTCGGCCAGATCCTCGAGCGTCACATAGGTGCTCGTCCCCGTATTATAGAGGCGGCGATTGGCGTATTTCTTGATAATGATCGGGTCGTCTTTTGCGGCCATCTGCATCCTCCCCGGACACCGGCGCGCCTGAGTAAGCAGCCGGTAACGATTGCGCCCTTTTTGAGGATATGCGCAAAAGCCTCATAATTCCAAGCAGTTTGTGCAGTGCGGGATCATATAATGCTGCATAGCAGGCAAAATATGCTGCGCAGCAGCGGCCTGCCCGCCGGCATGGCGGCGCGCGACCTGTTTGCGGCGCATGGGCGCCATGCCGATTTCCGGTTTGACTTGAGTCATGGAAAGGGCAAGAAAAGTTGCCACAATGCCTGAAAACACGACAGCTCGAAGTCTGGAGAAGAAAATGTCCTCTGCCAATTCCATCGTTGTCGCCAGTGCCGCGCGCACGGCCGTCGGCTCCTTCAACGGTGCTTTCGCGGCCACGCCGGCGCATGAACTCGGTGCTGTCGTCATCAAGGAACTTTTGGCGCGCGCGGGTGTCGAGGCAGCCGAGGTCGACGAGGTCATCCTCGGCCAGGTGCTGACCGCGGCCCAGGGCCAGAACCCAGCCCGCCAGGCCTCGATCATTGCCGGCCTGCCCAAGGAGACCACTGCCTGGGGCCTCAACCAGGTTTGCGGCTCGGGCCTGCGCGCCATCGCGCTCGGCATGCAGCAGATCACCACCGGCGACGCCAAGGTGATCGTTGCCGGCGGACAGGAATCGATGTCGCTGTCGCCGCACGCCGAGCACCTGCGCGCCGGCGTCAAGATGGGCGACTACAAGATGATCGACACCATGATCAAGGACGGACTGTGGGACGCCTTCAACGGCTACCACATGGGCAACACCGCCGAAAACGTCGCCCGCCAGTTCCAGATCACCCGGGACGATCAGGACCAGTTCGCGCTGGCCTCGCAGAACAAGGCCGAGGCCGCGCAGAAGGCCGGCAAATTCAAGGACGAAATCGTCGCCTTCACCATCAAGGGCAAGAAGGGCGACACCATTGTCGACCAGGACGAATACATCCGCCACGGCGCCACGCTTGACGCCATGACCAAGCTGAAGCCGGCCTTCGACAAGGACGGCACGGTGACCGCCGCCAACGCCTCCGGCCTCAATGACGGAGCGGCCGGCGCGCTGCTGATGAGCGAGGCGGAGGCCACAAGGCGCGGCATCACCCCGCTGGCGCGCATCGCGTCCTGGGCAACCGCCGGCGTCGATCCGGCGATCATGGGCACCGGCCCGATCCCCGCCTCGCGCAGGGCTTTGGAGAAGGCCGGCTGGTCGGTCGGCGATCTCGACCTGGTCGAGGCCAATGAGGCATTTGCCGCGCAGGCCTGCGCCGTCAACAAGGGCATGGGCTGGGATCCCTCGATCGTCAACGTCAATGGCGGCGCCATCGCCATCGGCCATCCGATCGGCGCCTCGGGCGCCCGCGTCTTCAACACGCTGGTCTACGAGATGCGCCGCCGCGGCGCCAAGAAGGGCCTCGCGACGCTGTGCATCGGCGGCGGCATGGGCGTCGCCATGTGCGTTGAAGCGCTCTGAGAAAACGATGACCGGGCGGCGCGAGCCGCCCGGTCAATATCCAGTGCCTGCCAAGCCCGAAAACAGGGCGATCTCAAAAAGGGGAAATGCATGACCAAGGTTGCAATCGTCACGGGCGGATCGCGCGGCATCGGCGCGGCGATCTCGATCGCTTTGAAGACCGCCGGCTATTCGGTTGCCGCGAACTATGCCGGCAATGACGAGGCGGCCGCGAAATTCAAGGCCGAGACCGGCGTTCCGGTCTACAAATGGTCGGTCGCCGACTATGACGCTTGCGCCGCCGGCATCAAACAGGTGGAGGCCGACCTCGGCCCGGTCTCGGTGCTGGTCAACAACGCCGGCATCACCCGCGATGCCATGTTCCACAAGATCACCCGCGACCAGTGGAAAGAAGTCATCGACACCAATCTGTCGGGTGTTTTCAACATGACGCATCCGCTGTGGAACGGCATGCGCGAGCGCAAGTTCGGCCGCGTCATCACCATCTCCTCGATCAACGGCCAGAAGGGCCAGGCCGGCCAGGTCAATTATTCCGCCGCCAAGGCCGGCGACATCGGCTTCTCGAAGGCGCTCGCTCAGGAGGGTGCTCGCGCTGGCATCACCGTCAACGTCATCTGCCCCGGCTACATCGCCACCGAAATGGTCAAGGCCATCGACGAGAAGGTGCTCAACGAGCGCATCCTGCCGCAGATCCCTGTCGGCCGCCTCGGTGAGCCCGAAGAGATCGCGCGCTGCGTCGTCTTCCTCGCTTCGCAGGATGCCGGTTTCATCACCGGCTCGACCATCACGGCCAATGGCGGCCAGTACTTCGCCTGAGACGTCTGACGGCGGCTCACATCCCGCGACGAACGGACCGGAAACCGGTCCGTTTTCAACGGATGCCTGGACCGCGCGACGCCCCGCTGCGGCGCAATGCCCCAATCCGGCACGCAAAGGTTAATGGCGGCAGCGCCGCCTGTGCGAACCCTGTGGGCAAGCCTGTGAATCCCCGGTGGATAAGCTGTTCACAACACAAGATATTGAGGGAACAAAACGGGAAAATGCCGCCGGCTCTGATTTGTCGCCGATTCGTTCCGGCTTTGAGCCGAAGTTAACGTTAATCCCCCGGATTCAGCTGTGTTTCCTTAACCTCAAATTCAGAAAGATTAACAATTTCATAATGTTGAGCGATAGCCATCAAGATGCTTCGTTCATTTGCCGGCAAAAGTTAAGGGCAAGGCCCGCCCAGCATAAAACGGGCCAGTTCGATGATTCAGCATGTGGTGAGACTCATGGTCACAAAATCCATATGTAGCCGTGAACAAAAGCTGAATCTGAGAGAGTCGCCGATTCGTCGCCGATTCGTTCCAGACTCGTTCCATCAGTTAAGCCGCAGCCAATTTAGCGCCAGACAGAGTTGCCTTCGAGCCGCCGGTGGAACATTCCGCTTTCGCTTCGCGCCCGAAATCCCTATGTGTCGCCTGTCATACGCGCCAGTTGAGGCACGCTCCCGACAACCAGAGGCCAGAAAGCCTTATTTCCAGGTCGATGAACATCCAGCCGAAACACACTGAGCCGCTGATCCTGTCGGGCCGCGACGTGACCGCCGTGCTTGGGCCGACCAACACCGGCAAGACCCATCTCGCCATCGAGCGCATGGTGGCGCACGAAACCGGTGTCATCGGCCTGCCGCTCAGGCTGCTGGCCCGCGAAGTCTATACACGCGTCTGCGAAAAGGTCGGCGCCCACAAGGTCGCGCTGATCACCGGCGAGGAGAAGATCCAGCCGCCAGGCGCGAAATATTCGGTCTGTACCGTCGAGGCCATGCCGCGCGAGACGGACGCCGCCTTCGTCGCCATCGACGAGGTGCAGCTCGCCGGCGACCTCGAGCGCGGCCACATCTTCACCGACCGCATCCTGCATTTGCGCGGCCGCCAGGAGACGCTGCTGCTGGGTGCCGCCACCATGCACGGCATCCTGCAGCGCCTGCTGAAGGGCGTCTCGGTGGTAACGCGGCCGCGGCTGTCGCATCTGGCCTATGCCGGTTCGAAGAAACTGACCCGCCTGCCGCGCCGTACCGCGATCGTCGCCTTTTCCGCCGACGAGGTCTACGCCATCGCCGAGCTGATCCGCCGCCAGCAGGGCGGTGCCGCCGTCGTGCTCGGCGCGCTCTCGCCGCGCACCCGCAACGCCCAGGTGGCGCTGTTCCAGTCCGGCGATGTCGACTATCTCGTCGCCACCGACGCCATCGGCATGGGTCTCAACCTCGATCTCGACCATGTCGCCTTCGCCCAGAACCGCAAGTTCGACGGCTACCAGTACCGCAATCTGACGGCGGCCGAGCTTGGCCAGATCGCCGGCCGCGCCGGCAGGCATCTGCGCGACGGCACGTTCGGCGTCACTGGCCAGGTCGACCCGCTCGACGAAGAGCTGGTCAAGAAGATCGAGGGCCACGACTTCGATCCGGTGAAGGTGCTGCAATGGCGCACCGCGCATTTCGACTTCGCCAGCCTCGATACGCTCAAGCGCTCGATCGAGACCAACGCGCCGGTCGAGGGCCTGACGCGCGCCCTGCCGGCGGTCGACGCACAGGCGCTCGAATATCTCTCCCGCGACGAGGACATCCGCGCGCTCGCCACCGATGCCAAGCGCGTCGCGCTGCTGTGGGAAGCCTGCGCGCTGCCCGACTACAGGAAGATCGCGCCTGCCCAGCACGCCGACCTGATCGCCTCCATCTACATGGACCTTGCCCGTCATGGCCATGTCGACGAGAACTACATGGCCGAGCAGGTGCGCCGTGCCGACACCACCGAGGGCGACATCGACACGCTGTCGCACCGTATTGCCCAGATCCGCACCTGGACATTCGTGTCGAACCGGCCCGGCTGGCTGGCCGATCAGGCACACTGGCAGGAAAAGACGCGCGAAATCGAAGACAGATTGTCGGATGCGCTGCATGAGCGGTTGACGAAACGCTTCGTAGACCGCAGGACTTCCGTCCTCATGCGGCGCCTTAGAGAAAATACCATGCCTGAAGCCGAAATCAGTCCTACCGGAACCGTCCTTGTCGAAGGCCACCATGTCGGCGAGTTGCAAGGGTTCCGCTTCACCGCCGACCAGACCGCCGGCGGCGAAGACGCCAAGGCCGTGCGCACGGCCGCGCAGAAGGCGCTGGCCGCCGAGTTCGAGGCGCGCGCCGAACGCTTCGGCGCCTGCGCCAACGGCGACCTGGCGCTTGGCTCGGACGGCACGCTGCGCTGGATCGGCGCGCCGATCGGCACGCTCGTTTCCGGCGAAGACGCGCTGAAGCCGCGCCTCGTGCTGCTGGCCGACGAACAGCTGACCGGCCCGGCGCGCGACAAGGTCGCCGCGCGCGCCGAACGCTTCGTCAACTTCCAGGTCGAAACGCTGCTGAAGCCGCTGGTCGACTTGAAGAACGCCGAGCAGATTTCCGGCATCGGCCGCGGCATCGCTTTCCAGCTGGTCGAGAATTTCGGTCTCATCAACCGCCGCGATATCGCCGAGGAGATGAAGTCGCTCGACCAGGAGGGCCGCGCGGCACTTCGCCGGCTCGGTGTGCGCTTCGGCGCCTACCATGTCTTCGTGCCGGCACTGATCAAGCCGGCCCCCGCCGGGCTGGTGACCTTGCTGTGGGCGCTGAAGAACGACGGCAAGGACAAGCCTGGTTTCGGCGACGTCGTCCACGCGCTGGCGTCCGGCCGCACCTCCGTGGTCATCGATCCGGCCTTCGACAAGGCTTTCTACAAGCTGGCCGGCTATCGCAATCTCGGCCGCCGCGCCGTGCGCATCGACATATTGGAGCGGCTGGCGGACCTCATCCGCCCGGCGACCAACTGGAAGCCCGGCCTCGGCCAGCGTCCGGACGGCGCCTATGACGGCCATTCCTTCATGGTGACGCCGCCGATGATGTCGATCCTTGGCGCCACCGCCGACGACATGGAAGAGATCCTCAAGGGCCTGGGCTACCGCGCCGAGCCGAAGCCGGCGGCGGAGGTCAAGGCACGGCTCGAGGCGCAGGACACCGCCGCGCGGGAAGCCGCTGCCGCGAAACTTGCGGCGGAAGAAGCCGCGCGCGCCGAGCAGGCCAAGGCAGCCGAAGCCGCCGCTACGGACGCGGCCGCGGAGGCGGCGGTCGAGGGTTCGGAGCCGGCTGCCGCCGAGGCCGCCGTCGAAGCGCCGGCCGAGGTCATCGCGGAAGCGACAGCAGAGCCGGCCGCGGAAGAAGCTCCGGCACAAGCCGCGGAAGAAGTTCCGCTCGTGGCGGAAGTCCTTGCTGACGTTACTGTCGCCGAAAGCGATAGCGCCCTTGCCTCCCCCTCGATGGGGGAGGTCGCGGCGCGAAGCGACGGGGGTGACAGCGCCGACGATGCACGTGGCGGCGATGAAGCCAACGATTCAGGCAGTGCCGACGGCACCGCCGCCCCCCCCACCCCGGCGC
>NZ_VFUV01000032.1:0-24196 GCF_006441315.1 Mesorhizobium sp. B2-4-19
GTAGAGCCTGTCGCTCCGGTCGATCCCGTGGCACCGGTCGAGCCGGTTGCCCCGGTATCACCCGTGGCACCCGTCGAACCTGTATCACCAATTGCTCCGGTCGAGCCGGTGGCACCAGTGGCGCCGGTCGCACCAGTTGCTCCGGTCGAGCCGGTCGAGCCGGTCGAGCCAGTTGCACCTGTGGCTCCGGTTGCGCCAGTCGAGCCAGTTGCACCCGTCGAACCAGTGGCGCCGGTATCACCGGTTGCTCCCGTCGAGCCAGTGGCACCGGTATTACCGGTTGATCCGGTAGAACCCGTCGCACCTGTGGCTCCAGTCGCGCCCGTATTGCCAGTTGCGCCGGTAGAGCCCGTGGCTCCGGTGTCGCCAGCCGCGCCGGTAGAGCCAGTCGCGCCCGATGCTCCGGTTGAACCGGTATCGCCCGTTGCGCCAGTAGAGCCAGTCGCGCCAGTTGAACCCGTCGCGCCAGTAGAGCCAGTCGCGCCAGTTGAACCCGTCGCGCCTGTTGCGCCGGTAGAGCCAGTCGCACCAGTCGAACCAGTGGCACCAGTGGCACCTGTCGCGCCCGTTGCTCCAGTAGACCCGGTTGCTCCGGTCCCGCCAGAAGCGCCCGTTGCACCTGTCGCACCCGTAGCTCCGGTTGGACCGGTGCCACCTGAAGCGCCCGTGGCGCCTGTTGCCCCGGTCGCGCCAGTAGCTCCCGTCGCACCCGTGGGCCCCGTCGGGCCTACGCTACCGCTACTTGCAAGACCCAGGGTTCCACCATCGAACTCATTACCGCCATTGCTGGTGCCGCCAGTTCCGTTGGCAGGGCCGGTTGTAAAAGTATAAGAAGAAACTGGATGGACGGGGTAATCCGCCGGAATTACTGGTTCAAGCGTACCTACAAGACCAAAATTTGCGTTATATATGACATATGTATCAAGTGTATTTGGAATGGTTATCGTTGAATTAAAATTGAAAACCAATCCATTTTGTGCAGACGGAAGAGAAAAAGTCCCGACAACAGTATCCGGGTTAATTGTTGTATCAACAAGATAATAGGTATTTATGGATTTACTGCCGCCGGTGGCGGTTATCTCGCCGGTAACTGTCAGGTCTCCCGAGGCAAGCACCGCGACGTACTTTTCCAGCCCATCGATGGTGAGTGGCGGCAAGGGCGTGGGAGCGCTCGCGCTTGAGGAAAGTTCCCAGGCGCCGCCCAGGGCGGCTGCGCCAACCAGCGACCTGGATGCGCGGACGTCCGCGCCGACGGCCGCTTCCAGTGCCGCTACGAAGGCCTCGCCAGCATTCCCTAGAGCCGTCTCGCAGCTCCACAGCCGCAGTTCGCCGTCCGTTCCAAGCGCTCTGCCGATCGCGGCAAGATCCTCAGCCTCTTCCCTCAATGTGTCGCCCGACCATTCTCCCGCGGTGAAGCTAACCCGGCCAGCCGCCCCATGCGCCACGACGTGCACCGCTTCGAGCCCTTCGTGCGCTGACAACGCGGCGGCGATTTGCTGTGCCGCCGGTCGACGGCCGTCCAGCACTATTGCTTGGACTTCGGCCCTCAGATTGGCGAGAACCGTGTTGAGATCGGAGACTGAAGGATCGACAAAGAGAATTTCAGAGGCACGGGCCATGACTGGCTCCTGTTGGCTTTGAACTCAATCCTGGGGAAAACCGCCCGACGGCTAGGCCGGCGTGCGGTCGCGACAACGACAAGGAGATTGGACGGTCATCTTCCGGATAGACCGACGGCGCCATCAAGACGTTCCACGGCGGGGGTCTCTACCCGCAGGAAGCTGGCGGCCTGGAAATTCCCGCTTTCGTCGAAGGCCCCGATCGCAAATGCGCCGGCTGCGGCGGGAACCTTGACGGTAAGAGCGACGGCGAGGCTTCGCTTGACGGCCTTGGGAAGAATGACCTGACCGACGACGGCGTTCTTGGCCGTGTCCAGGATAAAATAAGGCACATTCTCGGTCGTGTCGCCGATGGGCAAGATGCCCCTCACGGCAACTTCCATGACCGCAAAGCCTGGTATGTAGCTCATCTTATCCTCCTTTGGTTCGCGGCCACTGTGCCGCGCCGTCAATTGCCATTTGGCGCCAAAATGCCCGCTGCCCGACTGGGTCAGCGCATCTGGTGTTCGAAGTGCGTGCGACAGTGCATCAATGAAATTCGTTCCGAGCGCCCGGCCGCGCGGCCGGACGCTCGGAACCGAGCGTGATCGACTGGCCTCTTGCCTCCGGTTTCGGGAGATCGCGCCGAGATCGGATATCGAGGGGTGGATGAGGAAGAGTTCGGAGGCGCGGGCCGAGGCGCGCCGGTCGGCCCATTCGGCCGATCGATTCTGACGACGCCCAGCCGCAGTGTTCTATGGACCCCGTCCAGTCTGGGGCCTGCACGGTTCTTGCGATACGCACGCGATACTACGTGATTCACAACCCACTCCCGTTACCGTGACGCTGACGTCTCGGCGACAACTCTCGAAGGAATGGGAGGCCGTCCGCCTCCAAAAGGGGAGGGCATGGACACGACACAGCATTGGCGCGCCCTGAGGGCGCACCTTACAATCTGCGAAACGGCCCTGATTACCCAGACCCTCTAACTCAACTCCAAGAGAGACTTTCGACTCCAAGAGAGACTTTCGCAGAAATTCGGGCATGCGGCCGTCCAATCCGCGGGCGCCCCTCAACACCGCGGTTTAGTAAATTCGAAAATTAGCAAATTGTAAACTATAAATTAAGCAACTACTAAATTAGCTGGAAGCAGGTAGTGCCGCTTTAGCAATAGCATCGACGCTGGATTAGAGAATCGTTATGAAAATCAGATGTTTAATAGGATTACTTGCAATCCTGCCTGCTTCAGGCAGCAATTGAAGGTCTCCATCTTCCATGCAAATCCATCGACGATGGCGCAGCCAGACGGATTGGCAATGCGTCAGCGGATGCGGGTGCCTCGACCTTGACGGCAGCCTGCAAATGGCGGCGAAATACAGAACCTACCGGTCAGACCGGACGGAGCGGTGAATGCCGGCGGTTGCAGTTCAAGCAGGATCCTTTCACGGTCGCGGTTGCTGCCGGCTGGCTGCTAACCACGATGGATAAGGTTAAGCGCGGTTTCCGGAGGACGACCTGTAGGATCCGTGAGAAGGAATGACCGGATCTTTGGAAATATCAGCTGTTGCGCAGCCGGACTGGCAAGTGGACAGCGACAGCGGGGGGAAGGCCTGATGAGCGATCGAGGCTCGGCGAATCCGCATCGAAACGGACCCGGCAAGGCGCGGCGACACGCGAACCGTCCCTATCGCCGACAGTCACATTGAGGGCCGATGGATCACGAATGACAAACGGCAAGCGGCTCTGCCTCAACATGATCGTCAAGAACGAGATGGCGAACCTTCAACGCTGTCTCGGTGCGGTTGTCGACCACATAGACTGCTGGGTCATCGGCGATACCGGCTCGACCGACGGGACCCAGGATTTCATCAAATCGTTCTTCGCGGCCCGCAGCCTGCCCGGCGAACTGCACGAATTCCCATTCCACAATTTCGAGCAGGCGCGCAATGCAGCGCTCGATCACGCCTATGCCTCGCCACTCGCATACGACTATCTGCTGTTTGACGACGCCGACATGGAGCTGATGGTCGAGGACGCGGGCTTCCGATCGCGGCTCGACAGTGCGGGCTACCGGCTGCTGCAGCGGTCGGATTCCGGCTTGGCCTATTGGAACACGCGGCTGGTCAGGCGCGACGCCGGCGCGCGCTATCACGGTGTGACCCACGAATATCTCGACGTGCCCGAGGGCGTGCAGGAGCTGCGCGGTGCCTGGTACAAGGACCACGCCAGCGGATCGAACCGCGTCGACAAATTCGAACGTGATGCGAAGCTTCTGCTGGAGGCCCTCGACAAGGATCCGGAAAATCAGCGCTATTGGTTCTACCTGGCGCAATCCTATCGCGATGCCGGCCGGACCGCGGAGGCCGCGGTGGCCTACGCCAAACGCGCCGCCATGGGTGGCTGGGACGAGGAGGCGTGGAACGCCCGCCTGCAGGGGGCTCGCTGCCTGCGCAAACTCGGCGACGAGCCCGGCTTCATTGAGCAGGCGCTTGCCGCCTTCAATCAACGGCCGCAACGAGCCGAGCCGCTCTATGACCTGGCCCGGTTCTACCGCGACAAAGGGATGAATCACGCCAGCGCCCTGTTTTCGGAAGCGGGGCTGGCGATCAAGCGGCCGGAACAGGACATCCTGTTTATCGAGGACTACATCTACACGACAGGCCTGGTGGAAGAGTTTGCGATAGCGGCAAACTACGCGCGCGATCCCGTGCGCAAGGACCGTGGTTTCGCGGCATGCAACTGGCTAGCGCTGAACCGGACGATCGACGATGGCCCGAGGGAGCTGGCGTGGTCCAACCTGTTCTTCTATGTGCAGCCCGCCAAGACAATGATGCCGTCCTTCAGCGCGCGTCCGGTCGGCTTCATGGCGCCCGATGGCTATCGGTCGTCAAACCCGTCAGTGGCTCGATTGGGCGACCAGATCGTGCTCTTGCAGCGAACGGTGAATTACACGCTGGCCGAAGACAACTTGCAATACGCCACGCCGGGTGGAGTTCCGGTTCACACGCGCAATTTCCTTCTCCGATTGAGTGATGAACTCGCCATCAGGTCCGCAAGCGAGGTTTTGCCACCGATCGATATGCCGGAACCCGCTAACGACCGTGTCCTCGGATTTGAGGACATGCGCCTGTTCGCTTGGCGCGATGCGCTGTGGGGCGTCTCGTGCGTGCGCGAACTGACGGAGGAGGGCTGGTGCGAGCAGGTCGTCGCGCGCGTTGACGAGGGCGCTTCCTGCCGGCTGACCGACTGGCGCGTACTCCGCCCGGCGGGGCCGCGGCTGCACGAGAAGAACTGGATGCCGCAAGTCAAGCCAGGCACGGTGGGGGGAGGGGCAGGGGCGTTGCAATTCATCTACCTCTGCGATCCCACCCGGATCGTCGACGAGCGGGGCTCGACCCTCAGCGAGACTCCTCCCGCAATTGCCGCCAAGAGTTTCAGGGGTGGAACGCAGCTGATCGCATTTGCCGGCGGGTGGCTCGCATTGATTCATGAAGTCCAGTGGCGGGCCGCCGAGAAGCGGCGTTACTACCTGCATCGGTTCGTCTGGTTCGATGAAGCCAACACCTTGCGAAAAGTAAGCCGTCCGTTCTTCTTCGACAAAAAGGGCGTCGAATTCGCTGCCGGGCTGGCGTGGCACCCTGACGATAGGCGTCTGCTGATTTCCTACAGCGTCACCGACAGCGAGTCCTGGATCGCGACCGTCGACGAGGCGGAGGTGAGGTCGCTGCTGGAGGATGTGGACAGCCTGCCATCGGGCGCGGCCGGTACAGCGTCCAGGCTGACGCTGGTCTCAGGGCATGGCGCTCCGCAACCGCAAGCAGCGATCAAGCCTGACCGCGCTGACGATGGAGCCATGGGCCACACAAGCCAAGCGTCGTCGGAAGGCAAAGACCTCGGCGCCGGCGGCATGAAGTCGACAGACGTAATCTTTCATGAACTCGCGCCATTTCTGCGCGAGGTCGATTCTCCGCTGCAGCGGCGGGAAGGATCGCGCCAGTTCGATGCGCGGATGTCGCGCTTTCTTGGCAGCGACGACACAGCACTTCCGCAGATCAACTGCTTCTACCAGGTGATGTCCGACAAGGCCGAGCATCGTACCTTGATCGCGGCCACGACATCGATGCGGGCAGCGGGCCATCCCGTGCGCGTGTGGAGCTACGCACCGGAGAAGCTCGAATTCCTCGTCGCGCGCGGCATCGAAGTCCGCAATGCCGACGACGTCATGCCGCGAGCTTTGTTCGAGCGGATCGTCGCCGGCTCTGAGATCAGGTATTTCAGCGATATCTTTCGCTACGCCCTGCTTTACGAGCATGGTGGGCTATGGATGGATTCCGATGTCATCCTTCTGCGAGCCTTCCCGTTCCGCGGCGATCATTTCTTCAATCTGCAATGGCGCGGATCGCACAAGGGCCATTTTGTTTGCGGCAACGTCATCTATGCCAGACCCTACAGCAGTCATCTCAGGGCCCTGTATGAGTTGTCGATCTGGCGCTTCCATGACGCCAGCGGCAAGGAGTTCGGCGACATCGGCCCCAAGCTTCTGTCCGACTACATTGCCTCCAACGCGGGAGCCGAATTGCGAGAATGGGTGTTCAGCCCAATGTTCTTCAACACCATCGATTGGAATGAGATCGACCGGTTCGAGAAGCCGATTGGGGACTTGGCCGACTATCTGAACGATGAGCGGGTGTTCGGCATCCACCTATGGACGGCGCGCAACGAGGCCCGGCTGGGCGGCGAAGGGGCGCCGCTGATCTCGTCGCTGATTGACCCCCTCGCCGGATTTTCCTCGCTAACGAAGCTTGCCGACCAATTCCCGACCGACAAGAATCGACACACAGGCAACCGGCACAGCTATGCTCGCGTCTATGATCGGTTGCTGTCGAGCCGCCGGCTTGCGGTGCAGCGTATTATGGAGATCGTACAGCACCGCGATGCGGCGATCGACGATCGGGCCACACCAGCGTCGGTGGGCCTTTGGCAAAACTACTTTCCGTTCAGCCAAGTGGTCAGCGTCGACCTCAACGATCTTTCCCATCTGAACAATGATAGGTTCAGGTCGTTTGTCGGCGATCAGTCTAGGCCGGAGGACCTGCGCAAAATCGCCGCGAAACTCGAGCCTGAGTCACTTGACGTGATCATCGACGACGGCAGCCACGCATCTTTTGGGGAACAGCTTACGCTTCGCGAATTCTTTTCCCTGCTTAAACCGAGTGGCTGGTACTTCATCGAAGACCTCGACTGGCAGCCGCCCGGTGAAGACGCGAGCAAGATCACGCTGACCAAGACCCTGCTGCGTGAGATCCACGAGCAGGGCAGCGCGCGTTCGGTCGATCCGCTGGGGGTGAGCGCGCTTGCCGGTCAGTTCGCCGAAATCCTGTTCTTCGACAGCCACTACGAGTTGAATCGCGCCAAGCTGATGGGTGGTCTCGTAGCCATACGCAAGTGCGCGGGAACTGGGGATACTCGGTAACAATCGGAGCGAGAACCGTCGGTTCAATGTTTGAGAATTCGAACGATATTCAGCTGTTGTCGGTCCCGAGCGACTCGAGGCGATATCTGGTCCTGATACGCGCCGGATCGAAGCGCCGCTCTTCCTTTTTTTCCGAGATTCCGCAAGGGGAGCGCCAGTACGACCTCGCGATAAATTACTACGCCACGCCACACCCGGACGATATTCTTCGAAATAGGGCCGAAATTGTTTTTGCGGGCGGCCGATCAAAAATGCATGGCGCTAAACGATTCTTCGAGGCTACAGGCCTTCATAATATCTATGAGGGAGTTCTATTCCTTGATGACGATATAGAAATTCTTTTCAATCCTGATGCGTTTTTTGCCATTTGCGAAGAATATTCGCTTGATCTCGCTCAACCCGCCTTGACCCCGGATTGCATCGACGCGATGGGGCTGACGCGCGAGCATCCCGGACTCAAGCTGCGGACCACCAATTGGGTCGAGGTCATGGCCCCGTTCTTCAGGCGCGCGTTCCTGCAGGAGATGCTCCATTCCTTTGACCTATCGATCTCAGGATGGGGACTCGATCTATATTGGGGTCATCACCTCGCGGACCGATGGACAGCGGGCATCGTCGACGAATTTCTGATGCGGCATACCCAAGTAAGCAATCACGAGACGGGTGCATTTTACTCGTATCTTCGTTCGCTAGGTGTTGATCCTTATGAAGAGATGAAGTCAATTCTTACCATGATCGATACCAATCCATACATCGCTAGGCCGATACGTTTTGTCTACCGAACGTACTCCTTTCGCGCGTAGATCCTATGGAAGGTTTCTGGTGAAAGTCGCCGTCTACACCATTGCGTTGAACGAGGCCGCAAACGTGGAGCGCTGGGCCAACTCGGCCGTCGACGCCGATTATCGCATTGTCGCTGACACCGGCAGTACCGATGACACGGTGGCGCGGTTGACCGCTGCCGGCGTTACCGTGCACCGGATAGCGGTCCGCCCATGGCGTTTCGACGATGCCCGCAACGCCGCCATGGCACTTATTCCTGCTGACGTCGATGTCTGCTGCACAATGGACATGGATCGATTTCTCGAGCCCGGCTGGCGGCCGAAGCTCGAGGCGGCCTGGACGTCCGAGACGACAGCCCTTTATTGCCAGACGGTCTACAGATCGAGTGTCGATGACCCGATGCCGCTGCGAAGCTGGCCGGCGAAGAATTTTCACCATCGCTGGGGATATCGTTTCAAGCGGCCAGTGCATGAGGCCTTGTCCTTCACCGGCGATCGGGAGGTCACCACGAACAGCAGCGACATTGTCATGTTCGAAGTGCAGGACCTCACCAAGCCAACAAGGAGCAGCTACCTGCCGCTGATGGAGGTAGCGCACAAGGAAGACCCGAACGACGCCCAGATCTGCTTTTGGCTCGGACGGGACTTGATGTGGGCCAACCAACACGAACGGGCCGTTCCGCTGCTTGAGCGTTACCTTGAATTGCCGACAAGCAAGTGGGCGGAAGAACGATCCGAGGCGATGCGTTATATCGCGCGCATGCGGCCAGAGCAGCGGCTGTCCTTGCTGGACAAAGCCCGAATCGAGGCCCCGCACCGGCGTGAAACCTGGCTCGACCTGGCTGAGGAGTTCCATGACAAGGGCGACTGGTTGAATCTGTTCTGGGCCAGCACCAATGGGATCGAGAAGACCTACCGCACCGGTAGTTACCTTGACGACGCGAACTGCTGGGGGTTTCGGCTGTACGACCTTGGCGCCATCGCGGCCTGGCGCCTCAATGTCATGGACCGCGCCGTGGAATGGGGCCAAAGGGCGCTGAACTTGGACCCGGAGAACAAAAGGTTGCAAAATAACCTGCAACACTTCTGTGAGTTGAAGAATGTAGTGCGGGGGAGTGCAGCCGAGTAGCGGCTTCGATATGGCGTTCGAAACCCGCCGTTGAGTTTGGCGTAATCAGGTGAGAGCAACAGAGATAGGAGCAAAGGACCGCTACCTGTTAAGCCAATGCTAAAGTAAAAATACTCTGTTCGTGGGATACTTCATGCGAATATTGCAATTTCTCGGAATGGGCTGGGCTTTTGGTTCGGTACACTCGGAACTGACCAGATACCTTCATCAACGAGGTATTGTCAGCGATATGCTTGACTGGAGCAAGACATATCCCCATTCTGATATGGAGATGATGAAGGAATACTACGATTATTTCTACGGTATACCAGGCGAAACTTGGCCACTCACAGACAATTACGGTATTCCGCATAATAAAATAGTCGTCGTAGCGCATGGCGACTACGACCTACATCACGCGATAACCGCGCGTCCGCCCGAAGAAATGGAAAGGTTTGCAGAGTACGCCGTGGTCAGTGAATTCCTCCGCGATCTTTCGATCGCGATGGGAATTAAGCGAATTCCGAAAGTTGTCAAATTGGGAGTTAATTATCGAAGGTTCTTTCGACCTATAGCCGACGAACTGAGGGTCGTCGGCTATGGTGGCAGCATGCATCGCGCGGACCATCAGGGCATCGATTTGAAGCGCGGCCACCTTGCCAAAGAGGCTACGGAAGCCGCAGGCCTCGTCTTCTCTCCAGCGGGTCAGTTTCATTACTTGGCTATGCCGCACTACTACGGAAGCGTGCAAGCGGTCCTCGTGACGTCGATAAAAGAAGGTTTCGGCTTGCCGGCTCTGGAGGCTGCCGCGGCCGGTCGGCTGGTTATCAGTACGCCTGTCGGCGAATTTCCGCGCCAGGCCGCACTTGGGGCGGGACTTACGGCGCCTTTAGATGACGAGGCCTTCAAGGAATTTGCGATAGAGAGATTAACTTACTACAAAAATCATCCTGGCGCATATAAAGAGTATTGTCACGAAATTCAAAACTCCGTTAAGAAATTGGATTGGGAGTTTGTGATCGATGATTGGATAAATCTTTTTGCAAGGCGAATATAATATTCACACAAAGGGCATCCTCGATGACGCACCTGATGCAGGATAATTACTTTACGCGCAGGCGAGTAATTGTTATGCGGCATCGAGGTAATTTAGCAAATAGAATGATACAGTATATGGGTGCTCTAACAATATCTAAGCGGGTTGCGAATTGTAGCATTGTTAACGTTTCGATTCCGGAGTGGGATCTAGAAATTCCTGACGATACGCAGAATGAACACTTTTTTGATAATATAGATCTATGGACCTGGGACGCTTTCCGGCCTCACATTAATGAGATTTGCGTTCTTGCGAACCGGAGCGAGTCGGTCCGCATAATGATGGCCGACCATCTGCAAAGGATGGAGTTCCTTGAGCCGCCGCACGTCTATCAACCGCTTTTCCCTTACAGTCCCCCGTCGCGGAAAATCGGCGAAAGTGACTTGCTGATTAATGTTCGTACCGCTGAGATTCTACAGGGTGTACCCCACTATCCGCTCGTTCCAATAGAGTTTTATGAGGATGTGGTTGCCTCGACCGGGCTAAATCCGGTGTTTGTAGGGCAGCTCGGCGATTCAGAGTACGTGCGAGAACTTAAGTCTCGCTTCCCAAAAGCGGTCTTCCACGACAGCCAAGGGGCTAGGGCGGACTTCGATTTGCTTCGTTCCGCGAAGAACATTGTCGTTGCGGTCAGCACGTTCTCCTGGTTAGCGGCGTGGCTGTCCCGAGCGCAGACGATCTTTCTTCCACTCAGTGGTTTCTACAATCCAGCGCACCATCGCGAGATCGATCTGCTGCCGGTTGACGACATTCGCTATCGATACTTTCTGTTTCCGTTGAACTATGGATTGCCTGAGCAACAGAGCCTGGAATATCACCAACGGATATCGGGGAGATGGAAAGAAATATCGCGCAATCAGGTCGCGCTGCTGAAGACCGCCGCTCCTTTCCTGCGTGTGCCGAGGGAGAATTACGACAACGGCTTGCCGACGAGGACCGCGCAGGGGTCTGCCATCACCTTCGACTCCGTCTGGTACGCCCACCGATACATCGACGCCGCAATGGAGATAAGCGAAGGGTGGTTCGAGGATCCGCTGCACCACTATCTCGAAGTTGGTAGACTGCGGGGCTACCAGCCGGTTCGCGAGCTTGAGGCGCAACCGCGCATAGACCTGTCGCTGCCCAATCTCGCGCTCAACAAGCGAGCCACTCAAAGTTCCGTGAGTCAATGGTCCAATGGCCGCACAGTGGAGGAAGACGCGGGGAATGCCGTAAACGGAAATCCGGCGAAAGCGCTGGGATTTCACACTAACAATACCGAAAATCCGTGGTGGATGGTTGACCTTGAACAGCTAGCTCAAGTGTTAGCTATTAGGATATTCAATCGCGACAATATTCCAGAGTGGATGCAGCGACGAGCCTCGCCACTGATTGTGGAGGGATCAACAGATGGAGAGCAATGGACGTTGCTTTTCCGCACCGGGCCCGGGCAGGTCTTTGGCGGGTGCAGCAGCGGCCGCCCATTGCTGTGGAGCGCCGAGGAACCGGTCCTGATCCGCTTCGTGCGGATTTCGATTCCACGAAGGGAGTATCTGCACTTATCGGAAGTCGAAGTCTATGGCCACTTCCAGTGCTAAAACTCGATTCCGAGAAGGACCAATTTGAAGCAGGAAGAGGGCCGACTGAACTGCTAGATAACGGAGGATGGGTGTGCCGACTGAACAACCAGGATCGCCGATGCGTGTGTTCACGACGCACGGAACCGTTCTGAATGTTGATCCGACGACAGGTGAGTTGCGGCACGGCTCCCCCGCAATCAGTCCGCCGAATGCGAGACTCGTATTTGACGGACCGCGTGCCCAAATCATGCACGTCGTATTGACGACGCTTCACCCAATAGCCTGCTCAACCAACCATTCCTGGTCTATTGTAGGGCCGTTGGGAGCGGGAACTGCCCCAACTTCAACCGTTCTTGAAGTGGTGCGTCTTGACGGAGGTCAGATTGCACTCAAGGCGCTAGGCGCCTTTCTCAGTGCAGAATCTGATGGGCGGATCACTCTTTCGCGCACGGAATGCGGCGCGTGGGAAAGATTCACGCTTCGCGAAGCTGACGTGGCAAAGCAGCTAAAGATCGCCGCGGTTACCATGGTATACAACGAGAGAGTGTTCCTGCCAATCTGGCGACGGCACTACGGGCGGGCCGTCGGTGAAGAAAACCTATTCGTTCTAGACCACGGCTCGGACGATGGGAGTACAAATAACCTAGGACGTGCAAATACCGTTCGTGTCCCTCGAGATAAATTTGATGAGTACCAAAGATCGGCATTTGTAAGCAGATTTCAAGCGAGTTTGCTCTGCTACTACGACGCGGTCATATTCTCGGACGTTGATGAGATATTGATTCCGGATCCAGCGCTGTTTGCCGGACTCGTCGATTTCGTGGGGCGGCAGTGTGACCAGTTTGTCACTGCCCTTGGAGTCGAGGTGCAGCATCTGCAGAATGTGGAGCCGGATATCAACCTAAGCCGCCCAATATTGTCTCAAAGGCGGTACGTTCGATTTGCCGCAGATTATTGTAAACCTCTAATCTCTAGGATTCCACTGACATGGGATCCGGGATTTCACAGTTGTCAATATCCTCAGTTGGTAAACAGAAACCTGTTCCTTTTTCACCTTAAAGCTATGGATCGAAACCTGGCGCTCGAAAATTTGCGAAAGACCCGATCCATTCAATGGTCAGAGAGCTCGTTGGGAAGGGGCCATGGTGCGCAATTTAGACTGAGAGAAGATGAATTTATAAAGAGAATGTTTCCGTATTCTCTTGAAGAAATTAATGCGTCTCTCGTAGGAGACTTCGATTTTTCCGATGATTTATCCAGATTAAGAATAGATCGTGCCAACACGTATCAAAGTTTCAAAGGTGGTTTTGCGATTGTTCCAGACAGATTCCTCAACATGATCGACGCGTTAGTTCCAGCATCTGTGCCTGCAAGACCCGGAGTGAGAACCGCCGACAGCGGAAGGCCTTGGACTAGTCGGTCGGGGCGCGATCTAGATCTCGGCAAACACCTCGTGGTAGCGGATATCGGAGCGGCCGGTGGCCTTCAGCAGTCATGGTCAAAAGTTGAAGATCGCATTGTTGCGGTGATGTTCGAACCAAACCCAGCAAAGGCAGTTGAACTTGGGACAAGCTCGAACAGGTTTGCGGACGTTGTGGTAATTCAGAGTGCTCTCGGCGAAGCCCCCGGTATATCGACCTTGTATTTGACCAAAAGTAGTGGTTGCTCGTCGATGCGTTTGCCTAACCGAACGTTCCTCGATCGATATTCGGTGAGACCGGCGTTTGATATAATGTCGAATATTAATGTTGAGGTGAAAACTTATTTCGAATTATTTCTAGCCGGCGAGGTCCCGCCGCCTGATGTTATCAAAATAGACACGCAAGGAACGGAATTTGAGATTATCAAAGGATTTGGGGATCTTCTCAGCGGGTGCTTGGGCTTGCAGTTGGAAGCACACCTATATCCGATTTACGAGAAGCAGCGACTTTTTCACGATCTTGTAATGTTGCTCGACGGATTCGGATTAGTTCTGCGAAAAATTTCGCCCGTCGACCACTTCGAT
This sequence comes from Mesorhizobium sp. B2-4-19, assembly GCF_006441315.1. Taxonomy (NCBI): domain Bacteria; kingdom Pseudomonadati; phylum Pseudomonadota; class Alphaproteobacteria; order Hyphomicrobiales; family Phyllobacteriaceae; genus Mesorhizobium; species Mesorhizobium sp. B2-4-19. The sequence goes on from NZ_VFUV01000032.1 coordinate 13,622, forward strand.
GGCGACGTCGTGGAATTAGATGCGTGGTTTACTGTGCGGCAGGAACGCATTGCGCAATTGGATGTTGCGAGCAAATGGAAGCTGTCGGTAATCTGTTCCGAGTGGGGACTCACCGAGCAAGTGCGGCAGTTCCCACCTTCAACAGATTGGTAGGGCTTCAAGTGCGGTAGGCGCCGCGACAGCTGGCGAAACTAAGAGACCCGTCACAACACATAATTCGGATTGCGAGCGGGATTCGGCAAAAGTGGGAATTGGCCGGCTCGGAGCTCGATGGGCGTGGGCAAGGATGGGGCGGTCTGGAGGCAGTCTCGCAGATCTCCGCCCCTGGCTTGACGCGATCGTGCGCGACGCTATCCGAAAGCCCGCGAGCTGACGATCGCGATGGCGGCTCGAATGGAACGGGTGTCCGGCTGTAGAAGGTCGAGTAGCAAAAGCTCGCCGACGAGACGGGCCGAGTGCTCCACGTCCATCACTATCCGCCCCGCACGTCGATACCGCGACCTATCAAAAAGGCTCACGTCCGGAGCCGAGATGAAGACACTCAACATACGTTCCATCCTGAATGGAACTGCACCATCCGCCCGCTATCTGCCGCCCATCGGCGCGGTTAATTTGGCGGACTTCTTACTACCTCTTCTCCCGAATTGCGCCGCTTCCGAGTCGACCCTTAAGAGTAGCTCAGCTCTGCCCAAGGGTGACACCTCGTGTTATCGGCTTAACTAGTCAAACAGTGTGGAACCCTGAGGTCGAAGTGCGCGTTCCCTCTGTGATTTTCCAAGAACGTTTGCCTATGCGAAGCAACATGATACTCCTTATTATGATGGATCGGACATCAGGAATAGAAATGCGGCGACGGGATTTCGTTACGCTGTTTGCGGGCTCAGCAGCCGGAAGCCTAGCCCCTGCGACGCTGACTCAGTCAGGCGGTTGGGGCACGAGCGGCGCGGCCACCACATCGCCTCATCCTACCGCCACCTCCCTCCTCTCCGCCCCGATCGAGCTCGCCGGCGATTGGGGCCACATGCTGCCGCGCGCAGCCGAGCAAGTCGTCGAGCGCATGCGGCACGCCTGTCTGGATGGCGTCCGCCTGGTCTCCGATCGCCAGCCGACGCGGCTTCGCGTCGACGAGCATACGTCAGGCCCACCGTCCGTCTGGCTGCATCCGGACGGCAGCACCATGGCGTGGATCATTGTGGATATTGGCGAGCGCGACTGGTCGAAGCTTGCCTACCAGTTCGGGCACGAGCTCGGCCATGTCGCAGCCAACAGCTGGCAGGCGGATGCCAAGCCGGCACCACCCTGCCAGTGGCTCGAGGAGGCGATGGTTGAAGCCTTCTCGCTGCGGGGGCTGGGGCGCCTGGCGAAGGACTGGAAGCAGAACCCGCCTTTCGCCGGCGACAACGCCTTCGGCGATGCCATTGCCGGCTATCGCCAGAACATCATCCGAGGCTATACCAAGCTGGCCGACGGCCAAGGGCTTACGGGCGACGCCGCGGCGTGGTTCGCGGACAATCGCAGCGAAATCGAAATACCGGGCCTCAATCCTTTCGCCCAGGCGATGTCGGTGACCATCCTCGCCGAATACGACCGCGCGCCGGACTGCGTCGAGGCACTGGGCGCACTCAACCGCTGGCCCGGCCGTAGCGGCCTGGTCATTGGTGAATATCTGCGGCAATGGGAGACGAGCTGCGCCGAGCTACAGGCCTCGGCCAGATTACCGGTTCGCCTGCGCGAGTTGTTGCGCATCGTCTGATCAGCAGCAAACCGCCACCCCTTGTCTCCGGAAACTGCACGGAACCAGCAGGAGGCAAACGCTTCGCGACGATCGAAAAAGCTGGTGCCGAGCGCGGAAAGCGCGGGCGCTTGCGCGTCAACTGGCGCAATCGCACTGATCGACGCAATACGGGCGTGGATAGAGGTTGTCGCCGTAGGTCGGCTCGCTGCCGTGGCACTTGCCCTGGGTGGGCCGGCCAAGATTGATAACTTGATCATCACCGACCTTTGAGAGCTTTCGCCTCATAAACGATGTCCGTGAAGTGGCCGAGAATGTGCTACACATTGTGTCACCTATTGTGATACAAATCGAGATCAGTAGTAAGAAAAGATACAATAAAATCAATCTATTGATAAGTGGTTCGATCCCAGCCAACGGTACCATCTACTTATGCCATAAGTGGCGACCTCCACCTGAGGGACGGCTGCCGCTGTCGTCTTTGCTGATCGCTTTGTCCGGACAATGAAAAGAAGCGCGCCAGGAAAGCTGGCGAGGGTAGCCCGAGCGGTCGCCCAAAGGCTCAGCCGGGAAATGGACCGACGTCGCCACCGGCGAGCATGGCGATCTGCTCGATGTCATTCGGAAATCGCTTGGCTTGGTCGATCTTAACAACGTCGCTGACCAATCACGCAGCTTTTTGTCCGTGCCTGAGCCGACTCCCGATTTGTCCGATCGCAGGACGCAAGCAACTAGGGCCCCCGCAATCGCGACCCGTTGACATTGGCCGCCCGAAAGCTCATCGGGCCGATGTGACGTTTGTTTCGTCAGACCGACGAGTTGCAACACCGACGCAGCTTGCTTGCGGCGCTCGCCCAACGAGATCCGGCGATAAGTAGCGGCAAGGCTACATTGTCGAGTGCCGACAGATGCTGCAGCAGATGAAAGGGACTGAAAGACAAATCCAATCACCTTGATTGCGCTTAGTAGCGAGCTCGTCCGATGTCAGGTGCTGGACCGTACCGGCATCGATTTTGATCTCGCCGGTGGTCGGCCGATCCAGTAGGCCGATCAGGTTCATCAGCGTCGTCTTGCCGGAGCCGGATGGGCCAGTGAGCGCCGCCGCTATCGAAAGGGATCCCTGCTATAGCACGGCTGTTCTCGCGCGGCTGGATCGATACTCCTCCGAAACATCCAGCCCGGGCAGCACTCACATACTCCTCAATGGGTAAAGTTAGAAGCACATAATATTTTCGCCACCTAAACTTTAATATCAGTTGTTTTTACGACACTCTTTTTTGCCAAATCATTTTGGTTGCATCACAAGTCGAATCTGTCTATCGGCACTGGATGTTAATAGTTTCTAATTAACTGTAGGCGAAACATAAGCTTGTGACGCATGAAGTCGTCGCGCGTTGACATCGAATGCCTATGACGGGCGGCAAAATGTCTGGAGAGCCAAAAAATGGTGTCCGTCAACGCGAGTGCGGCGACTGCGCTTGCCACACTTAGTCTGATCAAGTCCCGTGCCGATGTGGGCCAAGTCATGCAGCCGATAGGTACATCGAGTATCGATCCGAAGACAAGCACGCGGCTGTCGCCCGCTGTATCCGACGCGATCCTGAAGATCGGGCAGTTGCTGCGGGGTTCACAGCTTTCGGCCCTGCCGGCCGAACATGCAGAGCGCCTGCGGTCACTTGGAGCTGATAGTGCTACACGGGTGCAGAAACCGGTGGTCAGCGATGTAGAGTTCCAGAGGACCGTGATGTCCTACGTAAAGGACGCCTGGACCGCCCTCGACGGTTTCAATGAAGCGCTCGCCAGTGGCAGCGTGAAGATACAAAGGGCCAGCGACGTCAAGGGCCTCGGCTACGAGACGATTCAGTACGATCTGTACAACGATGGCAGCCTGATTGGTGGTGCCGGCTGGGACACGATCAACCGGAGCTTCTATGACGCTCAGGCCGCGGCGGGTGTTCGTCAAGGCGTGGGGTCGATCAATGGCCTGGATTACTACGTGACCTGGTAGGGCGGAGAACACCTCTTCTGCTTTCTGAGATGATTTTCTTAGCTCTCATGACAACAAGAGGAAGGTGAGATGATTCGCTTTGTGGGCCCAATGGTCTTGACGTGTTTGGCGATGTCTCCACCACGGCGGCGCTTGCTGCCGACACGACCACGGTCAATTGGTATAACGGCACAGGAAAAACAATAAATCTGTCGAAAAATTCATGCACGCCCTCTGGAGGTTGTACTTTTCCGACGATCAATACTGGTCAGGTGAAGAACACGGCCGCTTCGATCGATTGCATTCGAAGCGTGATTGCCCGCTATCGTTATTATGACTCTACGGCTGGTGTTTACAAATCGTGCCAAGTGTCGGTGAGTGCATACGGGCCGTCGAGCACTTGGCCAGGTCCCGGATGCGAGCCAGGATCTTTCAAGGCGACCTTCATCAAAAGCGAAGGCACTGGCTCCAGTCCAACCTGTTCGCCTGGTACCATTACGACCGATTATGCGTCATGCACATTTACCTTCAACGTCAACATGTACAACTGATCTTCAGCACACAAAGAGCGAGAGGGTCGGGAATATTCCCTGGCCTCTTTTGTTGTGGAGAGGATGTAACCAGTAGTATTCAGGGCATCAATGGCGGCATTCGGAGGTTGCGCCGCGCCAGTTGATCCGTCCCCAACCTGACGACGCTGGAGCCCGCCACCGTCAGACAGTTTCACGAGCTTTGAGGCAACGAGGACGGCGGGGCGGTTCCGTGGGCAAGCGATCCGTCATCTCCGGTTCGGCGCGCGCGTCAGATTCTACTTCATGCCTACAACGTCGCCGATAGCGACGTCCGTCCCCTGCTCAACCTGCGTTTCGGCTTCCCGCCGGGCTTCGAGCCATGGTGGGAAGACTGCCCGGCGATCTTCACCGAACTGTCATTCGGAAATCGCTTGGCTTGGTCGATCTTAAGAACGTCGCTGACCAATCACGCAGCTTTTTGTCCGTGCCTGAGCCGACTCCCGATTCGTCCGATCGCAGGACGCAGGCAACCCCAGCCTCGGCAGGTTCTGCCGAAGCAGCACGGCGGCTGGTTTCCATGTCGCAGCCGATCTCACGGACGCTCGTGGAAACGTATTTGCGTGGACGGGCAATTACAGATCGCAAATCTTCGATTTGGCGAATAACCACGCATTCGGTTTGAGCTACGAGCCGCTAGGAGGTCGACGCTCTGCGCCGCATATCAGTCATTCATGCGGTCGCGTCCCATCGCCAAAAAGCGGACATCGCCAAACGGCGACCATTCAACCTGGAAAGATGGTGAAACCACCATCGACGCGGATGACCTGGCCGTTGATGAAGCGCGCGCGCGGACCGGCGAGAAAGGCCACCGCCTCGGCGATCTCCTCCGGCTCCGCATAGCGGTTTAGCGATTTCTTGCTCGAATCCATGCGCGTTGGATCGACCACTCGGGTCGCCTGGAACCGGGCCGTCTTGGTGGCGCCGGGGCTGACCGCATTGATGCGCACGCCGTCGTCGATCAGCTCCTTGGCGAGGCAGCGCGTGTAATGCACGACCGCGGCCTTCAACGTCGAGTAGACGACCTCGGGTGAGACGCCGAGATGTGCTGCCGCCGACGCGATGTTGATGACGGAGCCGCCGCCGCGCTGCTTCATGGGCGGCACGAAGGCCTGGCAGACCAGCATCGTGCCGATCAGATTGTTTTCGGTGAGCACACGGATGTCGTCCAGTTCGATGTCGAGGGCGTTGTTCGGGTTCGGCTTGCCGCCCTTGGCGCCGATGTCGCCGCCGGCGCAATTGACCAGCACATGCACGTCACCGAGATTGGCCTCGATTTTGCGCTTCATCTCGGCCACCGCCTTCTGATCGCCAATATTGCCGGTCACCGACGTGACCTTCGTGCCATGACGCTTCAGGCGCTCGGCCACCTCTGCGAGATTGGCGAACTCGCCGTATTTGGCCGGCGCCGTTTCGTCCATGTCATGGATCGCGACATTGGCGCCGAGTTCCGCCAGGCGCTCGGCCATCACGCGACCGAGGCCACGGCCGGAGCCGGTTACGAAGGCGGTCAATCCATCGAGTTCACGTGCCGTCATCAGATATTCTCCACTTTCATCAAACCAAGGTTGCGCATGTTGGCGGCGCTGCGCCGGATCATGTCGAGCTCATAGGAAACGAGGGAACCGTCGTCTTCGCGCTCCCAAGGGGTGCGGTAGTCGGCATCATCGGGTAGCCGATTGCGCTGCGCGGCCCGCAGGCAGGCGGCAAATTCGCGCGCCGTCTTCGGCGGATAGCCGTGCCACCAGTCGTCGCTGAGAAAGCGGACATGCCGCGCCTCCAATGCGCCCGGTTCGAGAACGGCGGTCATGCGATCGTGGTGTTCGGCAAGAACTGCGAACAGCTCGGCAAACGGCACTGCGCCATCGCCGATGGCACAGCGGATCAGCCTGTAGCCTTCGGTCGTGAACTGCACGCGGTAGTCCTTGAGGTGGACGTGGCGGACATAAGGTGCGATCCGCCGCGTAAAATTGAGCGGCGCTTCGCCGACCGGGAATGTGTTGCCGGTGTCGAAGGTGACGCCGACGCCTTCGCCGCCGAGTGCGCAGAAATCGGCGAGTTCCTGGCTGGTGAAGTCCTGGTGATTTTCAATCGCCAGGACATGGCCTTCGGCAATCGCGCGCGGACCCCATTCCTGCAATCTCGCGCGAATGATGCCGGCGAAATCGCTCCATTTCTCGCCGGCTGCGTTGCGGTCGCCACACAGAACCGGCGTCAGTGCCGTCCGGATGATTTTGGCCCGTAGCAGGCGTGCGACCCGGAATGCCGCGTCGAGCGGTTCGCCGACCAGAAGGCCGCCGCTGACGATCGGTGTGATGCCAAGGCCTAAGAGCCTTTCGCGCAGCGCGATGACCGCATCGTCGGAAAGCTCCGTCAGCCATGGCACCCAGATCTCCAGCACCCTGGCACCGAGCTCGGTCGCAAGCGCGATGAAACCCTCCAGCCCTGCCGGCTTGGGATTGGCGCGTGGCGTGCCGCGGGCCTGCAGGCCGAGATGATAGGTCAGACCGTAGGGGTTCAGGCCGACCTGGAGCATGGGGCGATCCTTGGGTTCGGGTTTAGCGGTCATCGCAGGCCGGCATCCACGGTGATCGACTGCTTGGTGATCATGCGGCTGTCGTCGGCGGCGAGGAACAGCACCGTACGCGCGATCTCCTCGCCCAGCAGAACCCGGCTGATCATCTGGCGCTGCACGATCTGGTCGACCGAGCCCTGCGTCTTGTACCAAAGCTGCCGTTGCCGGTCGGTGATGACGGCGCCCGGCTCAATGGCGTTGACGCGGATGTTGTCGGGGCCAAACGCCCGCGCCAACGCGAATGTCAACCCGACTACCGCAGCCTTGGCCGTCGCATAGGGCGCCATATCCGCCGCGCCGAAACGCCAGGCGATCGAGGAAAAATTGACGATCGAACCAAAGCCCAACTCCTTCATGTGCGGATGCACGGCCTGGGCGGCAAAGAAGTGGTGCCTGAGGTTCACGTCCTGGGCGTGGTCCCAGTACTCCTGCGTCACGTCGGCGACCGGGTGGCGATTATCGTCGGCGGCGTTGTTGACCAGGACCGCGACAGATCCGACGCGGTCGCGCACCGTGCCGATTGCAGCCTGGAGGGCGGCAATATCGGTCACGTCGCAGCGCATGAATAGTGGCGGGTGCGCTGCCGAGGCGGCGAGTTCCCGCGCGAGCTCTTCGCCGGCCTCCTGCTGCAGATCGAGAAACGCGACGCGTGCGCCATTGGCGGCGAAGGCGCGAACCGTGTCGGCGCCGATGCCAGACGCGCCGCCGGTAATCAGCACGACACGGTCGGCCAGGCTCGGATAGGTGGCAAAGGACAAAAGCGGAACTCTCTTCAGATCAGGCGTTGGGTCGTCGGGTCGAACAAGCACGCACGCGCCATGTCGATGCCGAGCGTCACCATCTCCCCCATCCGAGGCGTGCCGTCGGGGTCGAAACGACCGGTGATCTCCTTGCCGCCCAGGCGCAGAACGGCCATCGTCTCCGCACCCGTCGGCTCGACCAGTTCGACCACGGCATCGATTTCCGCGATGCTTGGCTTGCGACGGGCAAGATCGGGATCAAACCGGTAGATGTGCTCCGGCCGGATGCCGAGCAAGAGCTGCCGCGGCGTATCGGACGGCAGCGCCTGGACGATCGGCAGGCTGGCCGTCTTGCCGTCGGCGGTCGGCAAGACAACAGTCGGGCGGCCGCCTCCCTCGCTCAGTTCGGCCGGCAAAAAATTCATCGCCGGCGAACCCATGAAGCCCGCGACGAACATGTTGGCCGGACGGTTGTAGATCGTGGCCGGCTCATCGAATTGCTGGACCGAGCCCTGATGCATCACGGCGATGCGCGAGGCCAGCGTCATCGCCTCGACCTGATCATGCGTGACGTAAACCGTCGTCTTGCCGACGCGGTGATGCAGCTTCTTGATTTCGGTTCGCATGTCGACGCGCAGCTTGGCGTCGAGATTGGACAGCGGCTCGTCGAACAGGAACAGTTTCGGATCACGCACCAGCGCTCGGCCCATCGCGACGCGCTGGCGCTGGCCGCCCGAAAGCTGTCCGGGCTTGCGCCCAAGCAGCGGTTCGATCTGCAGGAACGCTGCAACCCGCTTGACGGCCTCGTCCTGCTGCTGCTTCGGTACGCGGCGGCTTTCCATGCCGAAGGTGATGTTCTCGCGCACCGTCATCGTCGGGTAAAGCGCGTAAGACTGGAACACCATGGCGATGTCGCGGTCCTTCGGCGCAACCGAATTGACCAGCCGGCCGTCGATGCGGATCTCGCCGGAGGTTACGGTTTCCAGCCCGGCGATCATCGCGAGCAAGGTGGACTTGCCGCAGCCGGACGGTCCGACCAAAGCGATGAACTCACCGTTCTGCGCCTCGAGGTCGATGCCCTTCAGCACCTCGACCGAGCCGTAGTTCTTGCGCAGGGATCGGATGGTCAATGTCGACATGCGATGCCTTTCTTGGCGGTCAAGGCGATCGGCGACATCAGATAGGCTACGCTCACTTGATCGCGCCTCACTTGATCGCGCCCTGGGTCAGGCCGCGGACGAAATACTTGCCGCCGAAGAGATAGATCAGCAGCGGCGGCAGCGCGCCGATCAGCACGGCGGCGCTCATGACATCGTAGGCGCGTACATTCGTGCCGCTTGCCGTCAGCGCGACGAGTGCGGCCGTGATCGGCTGTTGCTGCCCGGAGGTGAAGACGACACCGAACAGATATTCGTTCCAGATGCCGGTGAACTGCCAGATCACCGTGACGATCAGGATCGGTGAGGAGAGCGGGAGAATGATCTTGCGGAAGATGCGCCAGAAGCCTGCGCCGTCGATGCGTGCCGCCTTGATCAGATCGTCGGGGATGCTGACGTAGTAGTTGCGGCAGAACAGCGTGGTGAACGAAATGCCCTGGATGACGTGGATGACGATGAGCCCGTAGGTGGAATTGCTGAGGCCCAGATTGCCGAGGATGAACGCCCAGGGCATCAACGAAATCTGGCCCGGAATGAAGACGCCGAGCAGCATGCAGGTGAACAGCGCTTCCGAACCCTTGAAGCGCCATTTCGACAAGATGTAACCGTTCATCGCGCCGACCACCGTCGAGATGATTGTCGCCGGGATCGTCATTTTCAGAGAGTTGTAGAAGTTGCGCTGCATGCCCTCGCAGGTGCCGCCGATGCAATATGTGCTCCAGGCCTGGCCCCAGGCTTCGAGGCGGAAGCTGCGTGGCAGCGAGATCAACCCGTTGCGCGCGATCTCTTGCTGATCGCGGAATGAATTCAGCACCACGACCAGCAACGGCACCAGGTAGATCGCCGCGAAGACAACCAGCAGCCCATAGATGACGAAGCGGGTGAGGAAATGCCTGCGCGCCGCAACTGTGGCAGCGTGATGATCCTGCATCTGGTCCACGTCAGCCATGGCCGGCTTCCTTGCGCCGGCGCCAAACCACCCAGAAGGAATACGGCACCAGCACCACGGCAAGGGCGGCAAGCATCATGATGGCCGCCGCGGCGCCTTCGCCGATCTGGCCGCGTTGGAACATCAGGTCATAGACGTAAATGGCAGGGAACGTGGTCGAGATCCCCGGGCCCCCTTTCGTGAGGGCCGCCACGAGGTCGAAGGTCTTGATGGCGAATTGGATCTGGATGACGGCGACCGCCAGGAAGATTGGCGCAATCGTTGGCAAAAGCACTTTGCGATAGATGCGGAAGGTCGATGCGCCGTCGATCTGCGCGGCCTTGATGAGGTCCGAATCCACCGAGCGCAGACCGGCCAGGAAGAGCGCCATGGCAAAGCCCGAGGACTGCCAGACACCGGTGATGATCACCGCATAGATCGCATAGTGTCGGTCGCTGGCGAGCGCGAAACTGAAATTTGTCCAGCCCAATCCGCGCACCATCGCCTGGATACCGTCGGTCGGGTTGTAGAGCCAACTCCAGACCGTGCCGGTGACGATGAAGGAGACGGCCAGCGGATAGAGGAAGATCGTGCGCCAGACCGCTTCTCCGCGCACGCGCTGGTCGATTAGGATCGCCAGTAGCAGTCCCACCGCCATCGAGCCGACGATATAGAAGCCGCTGAAGAGAAAGAGGTTGTTGTAAGCGATGTTCCAGCGCCGGTTCGCCCAGAGTGACGCATAGTTGTCCAGACCGACGAAGCCGTAGGTCGGGAGCAGCGAGGAGTTCGAGAGCGAGATGTAGAGCGTCCAGCCGGTGAACACGAAGACGTAGACGAAACTCGCCACGAGCGAGGGGCCGAGCACCAGCAAGGGCATCGCCGAGCCC
>NZ_VFUV01000033.1:0-20739 GCF_006441315.1 Mesorhizobium sp. B2-4-19
GTCTTGCCATGGTCAACGTGACCAATCGTGCCGATGTTCACATGAGGCTTAGTGCGCTCGAATTTACCTTTTGCCATGTGATGTCTCCATTTCCTGCTCGCCCATGCGGGCTTTGAATTGCGTTACCGCGACGGCTCTTGCGAGTTACGCGTATTTTTTCTGGACTTCCTGGGCGACCGCGGTCGGGACCGGTTCGTAGTGGTCGAACTGCATCGTGTAGGCCGCGCGGCCCTGGCTCATCGAGCGCAGGTTGTCGACGTACTTGAACATGTTGGCGAGCGGCACCATCGCGTTGATGACGACGGCCACGCCGCGTGCTTCCTGGCCCTGGATCTGGCCACGACGGCCGTTCAGGTCGCCGATGACGCTGCCGACATAGTCTTCCGGCGTCACGACTTCGACCTTCATGATCGGCTCGAGCAGCTGCACGCCAAGCTTGGGCGCCGCTTCACGGAAGCAGGCGCGGGACGCGATTTCGAAGGCCAGGACCGAGGAGTCGACGTCGTGATAGGCGCCGTCGATCAGCGTCGCCCGGACGCCGATCATCGGGAAGCCCGCGAACGGACCTGCGCCCATGACGCTCTGGATGCCCTTTTCGACACCCGGAATGTATTCCTTCGGCACCGCGCCGCCGACGATCTTGGACTCGAACACGAACTCTTCGCTCTCGGTGTTCGGCTCGAAGATAACCTTGACGCGGGCGAACTGGCCGGTACCGCCGGTCTGCTTCTTGTGGGTGTAGTCCTGCTCGTGCTTGCGGGTGATCGTCTCGCGATAGGCCACCTGCGGAGCGCCGACATTGGCCTCGACCTTGAACTCGCGACGCATGCGGTCGACGATGATGTCGAGGTGCAGTTCGCCCATGCCGGAGATGATGGTCTGGCCGCTTTCCTCGTCGGTCTTGACGCGGAAGGACGGATCCTCGGCGGCCAGGCGGTGAAGGGCGAGGCCCATCTTTTCCTGGTCGTTCTTGGTCTTCGGCTCGATGGCGATCTGGATGACCGGATCGGGGAATTCCATACGCTCGAGGATGACCGGGTGCAGCGGATCGCACAGCGTGTCGCCGGTGGTCGTGTCCTTGAGGCCAGCCAGAGCGACGATGTCGCCGGCGAAAGCTTCTTCGACGTCGGCGCGCGAGTTCGCATGCATCTGCAGCATGCGGCCGATGCGCTCCTTCTTGCCCTTGACCGTGTTGTCGACCGAGATGCCCTTGGTAAGCTTGCCCGAATAGATGCGGGCGAAGGTCAGCGAACCGACGAACGGGTCGTTCATGATCTTGAAGGCGAGCATCGACAGCGGCTCGTCATCGACGGCATGACGCTCGATCTCGGCGTCGGTCTTGGCATCGACACCCTTGATGGCGGGAACGTCGGCCGGCGACGGCAGGTATTCGACAACGGCGTCGAGCAGCGGCTGCACGCCCTTGTTCTTGAAGGCCGAGCCGCAGAACATCGGGTAGAACTTGACCGCGATCGTGCCCTTGCGGATCAGCGAGCGGATCTCGTCATTCGACGGCATCTTGCCTTCGAGGTAGTTCTCGAGCGCCGTCTCGTCCATTTCGACGGCGGCTTCGATCATCTTCTCGCGGTATTCCACGGCGCGAGCCTGCAGGTCGGCCGGGATCTCGACGACGTCCCAGGCGGCGCCCAGCGTCTCGTCGCGCCAGACAAGCGCGTTCATCTCGACCAGATCGACGACACCCTTGAATTCGGTCTCGGCGCCGATCGGCAGCTGCATGACGACAGCCTGCGCACCGAGGCGCGAGCCGATCATCTCGACCGAGCGGTAGAAGTCGGCGCCGATCTTGTCCATCTTGTTGCAGAAGATCATGCGCGGCACGCGGTACTTGTCGGCCTGACGCCAGACGGTTTCCGTCTGCGGCTCGACACCGGCGTTGGCGTCGAGCAGCGCGATGGCGCCGTCGAGCACGCGCAGCGAACGCTCGACTTCGATGGTGAAGTCGACGTGTCCGGGAGTGTCGATGATGTTGAAGCGGCGCATCTTGCCGTCACGGCCCTTCCAGAAGGTCGTGGTGGCGGCGGACGTGATGGTGATGCCGCGTTCCTGCTCCTGCTCCATCCAGTCCATGGTAGCGGCGCCGTCGTGCACTTCGCCGATCTTGTGCGACTTGCCCGTGTAATAGAGGACGCGCTCGGTGGTCGTCGTCTTGCCGGCGTCAATATGCGCCATGATACCGAAATTGCGGTAGTCTTCGATTTTGTATTCGCGGGCCATCGTAGCTGCCTCTCAGTCCTGTTCGCGCTTTACCAGCGGTAGTGTGCGAAAGCGCGGTTGGCTTCAGCCATCTTGTGGGTGTCTTCACGCTTCTTGACGGCCGTGCCGCGGTTGTTGGCCGCGTCCATCAGCTCGCCGGAGAGGCGATCGATCATGGTGGTCTCGTTGCGGTTGCGGGCAGCCGCGATCAGCCAACGAATGGCCAACGCCTGGCGGCGCTCGGGACGCACGTCGACCGGAACCTGATAGGTGGCGCCGCCGACGCGACGCGAACGCACTTCCACATGCGGCGCGACATTGTCGAGCGCCTGATGGAAGACGGTGACCGGCTCCTGCTTGGTCTTCGACTGGACCTGGTCGAGCGCGCCATAGACGATGGTCTCGGCGACCGACTTCTTGCCGTCATACATGACGGCGTTCATGAACTTGGTGACGATCAGATCGCCGAACTTCGGATCCGGGTTGATCTCACGCTTTTCTGCACTGTGACGACGCGACATGGCTTTTGTCTCTCAATCTCGTAGCCCGACGCTTTCAAGCAGCGCCAGAGCCGGAAAATCTTACTTCGGACGCTTGGCGCCGTACTTCGAACGGCGCTGCTTGCGGTTCTTCACGCCCTGCGTGTCGAGCACGCCGCGGATGATATGGTAGCGGACGCCCGGAAGATCCTTGACGCGGCCGCCGCGGATCATGACCACGGAGTGTTCCTGAAGGTTGTGACCTTCGCCGGGGATGTAACCGATCACTTCAAAACCATTGGTCAGGCGGATCTTGGCCACCTTGCGCAGCGCCGAGTTCGGCTTCTTCGGCGTCGTCGTGTAGACGCGCGTGCAGACGCCCCGCTTCTGCGGGTTCTGCTGCATGGCCGGGACCTTGTTGCGCTTCACCGGCGCAATGCGCGGCTTGCGGATCAGCTGGTTGACGGTAGGCATTAAACCCTCTTGTCTCTCAATTCCGTGTCTCGTGCCGGTCAAGGCTCGCTCAAAGCGTCATTTCCATACGCAAATTCGGGCCACAAACCGCGCCTCGCGGTCTTGCCCGAACAAATCGCAGAGGAAGCGGAAGCCGCTTCGTGCACGCCGGAAATGTCTTTTCGCTCGTAAAACGAACCCTGTTTGAGGCAAACTCCAAAGCGTGTCGCTTCGGAAGGGAGAGCCTCACATCGGTTCTGACTGGGCGGCTTCTACTCGTAAGCCCGCGAACCGTCAACCCCGCAGTGCCAAATATTGCATCGAAGCCGGGGCTTGGCAGCCATGCGAAAACCGCGGGTAATTTTCTTTCGCCATTTTGCAAGGACGGAGAAGAAAGTGACCGGTTCTTGGCTGTCGCGCGGCCCCGCTTCATGCGAAAAGGCCGCCTGAGCACTCAAAATCCCCTCGCCCGCGCTTTGCCAGGAGGAATCAACCCGTGAACGACAATGAAGAACGCCCGGTCACCATCATCACCGGCCGGGTGTGGAAGCGCAAAGGCGGCAAGGCGGAAGGCGTGCATGTCATGCTGGTCGCTCCCGACGACGATTCGGCGGTGCGTCGCGCCCTCGAATCGCTTGCGGCTGAAGGTTACGCCGAGGCCGAGCTCGACCAGATCGGCGATATGGACGGCGTACCGGACGACGAGCCGCATCTGTCGGCCTATCAGGGCGCGCTCGAAGGCGAAGTGTCGATCGTCACCTTCGACGCACCGATCTGAGAATCAGGTCAGGACGCGGCCGATGCGGGCCGGACCGCCGCTCCATGACCACACCTTGCCCGGCTGTCGTTTCGCACCTAGAAAACCCGTCCTTCCCATCCGGAGCCCTCATGTCCTCGAACAACAATCCCATCAACATAGGCATCGTCGGCGTCGGCAAGATCGTCCGCGACCAGCATCTGCCGGCCCTGGCGAAAGACCAGAACTATCGCCTCATCGCCGCCGCCAGCCGGCATGGCAAGGTCCACGGCATCCCGAACTTTCCCACCATCGAGGCGATGCTGGACGCGGTGGCGGAACTCGAGGCTGTCTCGCTCTGTATGCCGCCGCAATTCCGCTACGATGCAGCGCGCACCGCGATCGAGGCGAAGAAGCATGTCTTCCTGGAAAAGCCCCCGGGCGCCACGGTCAGCGAGGTCGAGGACCTGAAGGTGCTGGCCGCGAAAAACGGCGTCTCGCTGTTTGCCAGCTGGCACTCGCGCTATGCGCCGGCGGTTGAGGCCGCGCGCGGCTTTCTCGCATCGACCCGGCTCCGCTCCGCGGCGATCGTCTGGAAGGAAGATGTGCGCCGCTGGCATCCGAACCAGGACTGGATCTGGGCGCCAGGCGGCTTCGGGGTGTTCGATCCCGGCATCAATGCGCTGTCGATCGCGACCCACATCCTGCCGGCAATGTTCATCACCTCGGCCGTGCTCGACTTTCCTGAAAACCGCGCCGCCCCGGTCGCGGCGCAAGTCACCTTCCGCACCTCGAACGGATTGCCGGTGACGATGGATCTCGACTGGCTGCAGACCGGCCCGCAAAGCTGGGACATCCTGGCCGACACGGATGCGGGCAAGATGGTGCTTTCCGGCGGCGGCTCGAAGCTCGCTATCGACGGCCGCGTGGTGCATGAGGAGCCAGAAGCGGAATACCCCATGCTCTACAAGCATTTCGCCGAGATCGTGCGCGCCGGCACCTCGGACGTCGATCTGGCGCCGCTCCAGCATGTCGCCGATGCCTTCATGCTCGGCAAGCGCAACGTGGTCGAGGCCTTTTTCGACTGACCTTCAACTGACGATCGCAATCGCGAAGCCGTCATAGCCCTTGGCGCCGACTGTCTGGATGGCCGTGCCATCCAGACGCTTGTCGCTGCCGATAAACGAGAACGCCGCCCGGGCGCCCACGACATTGGCGTCGTGACCACCCCCGTCCATCACCGCGCCGTCGCGGATGACGTTGTCGCAGATGATGACCGTTCCCGGCCGCGAAAGCCGCATGGCCCAGGAGAGATAGTTCGGGTTGTTCGGCTTGTCGGCATCGATGAAGATGAGATCGAACGGCCCGGCATTTTCAGCACTTAGCGCGGCCAGCGATTCAAGGGCCGGCCCGACCCGCAGTTCCACTTGGTCCGACACGCCTGCCCGTTCGAAATTCGACCGCGCGACCTTGGCATGATGCGGGTCCAGTTCAAGCGTGACGATCTTGCCGTCCATGGGCAAGGCGCGAGCCATCCAGATCGTCGAATAGCCGCCCAGCGTGCCGATTTCGAGAACCTTCTTCGCGCCCTGGATGCGCGCCAGAAGCGAAAGCAGCTTGCCCTGCACCGCCGAGACGTCGATCGCCGGCAGGCCATTGTCGCGGTTGGCCGCCAGAACCGCATCGAGAACGGGATCCGCCTCGAAGAGTGAGGAAACGATGTAGTTATCGACAGCCGTCCAGGTCTTCGTGCTCATCTGCCTTCCTCGATCGTTCGCTGAAAGGAAAAAGCCGCCGGGTTGCCCCGACGGCTTCTGTTGCCTGAGATTTTTGCCGCCGCGCCTACTGCGCGGCGGTTGTCATATCGGCCAGCATCGGCTCGGCCACTTCCACGCCGGAGGCCTTGCGGCGCTCGTCGATGATGAGTTCGTCGCGCGAGGTGGCGATGCGCCGGATCTGGCTCATCGTGCCGCCCGTACCGGCCGGGATCAGCCGGCCGACGATGACGTTTTCCTTCAAGCCCTGCAGCATGTCGGTCTTGCCGGCAACCGCGGCTTCCGTCAGCACCCTGGTCGTCTCCTGGAAGGAGGCGGCCGAGATGAAGGACGGCGTCTGCAGCGAGGCCTTGGTGATGCCGAGCAGCACCGGCTGACCTTCGGCCGGCTTCTTGCCGTCCTCGATCAGGCGCTCGTTGACCTCTTCCAGTTCGATCACGTCGACGTGGTCGCCCGGTATGTAGGTCGAGTCGCCCTGCGTGGTGATCTCGACCTTCTGCAGCATCTGGCGAACGATCACCTCGATGTGCTTGTCGTTGATCGACACGCCCTGCAGACGGTAGACTTCCTGGATCTCGTTGACGAGGTAGGAAGCAAGTGCCTCCACGCCCTTGATCGCCAGGATGTCGTGCGGCGCCGGATTGCCGTCGAGGATGTAGTCGCCCTTCTCGATGACGTCGCCGTCCTGGAGATGGAACGGCTTGCCCTTCGGGATCAGGTATTCGACCGGCTCGAGCGTCGAGTCATGCGGCTCGATGATGATGCGGCGCTTGTTCTTGTAGTCGCGGCCGAAGCGGATCGTGCCATCGATCTCGGCGATGATGGCGTGATCCTTCGGACGACGTGCCTCGAACAGTTCGGCAACACGCGGCAGACCGCCGGTGATGTCCTTGGTCTTGGCGCTTTCCATCGGGATACGCGCCAGCACGTCGCCGGGACGAACCTGCGCACCCGGCTCGACCGAGAGAATGGCCTCGACCGAGAGCAGGAAGCGGGCATCGCCACCCTTCGACAGCTTGCCGACCTTGCCCTTGGCGTCTTGAACGACGATCGCCGGCTTCAGGTCGTTGCCGCGCGGCGTCGAACGCCAATCGATGACCTCACGCTTGGTGATGCCCGTCGACTCGTCGGCCGTTTCCTGGACGGAAATGCCGTCGACCAGATCCTCGAACGCCACCTTGCCCTCGATTTCGGTGAGGATCGGGCGGGTGTAGGGATCCCATTCGGCAATACGCTGGCCGCGCTTCACCTTGTCGCCATCGTCCACGAAGATGCGCGAACCATAGGTGACACGGTGCGTGGCGCGCTCCTTGCCGGCTTCGTCGAGGATCAACACCGCCATGTTGCGGCCCATGACCATCTGCTGGCCGTCCGAGTTGCGCACCACGTTGCGGTTGCGGATCTCGACCTTGCCCTCATAGGAGGCTTCAAGGAACGAAGAGTCCACCACCTGCGCGGTACCGCCCATGTGGAAGGTACGCATGGTGAGCTGGGTGCCCGGCTCGCCGATCGACTGCGCCGCGATGACGCCGACGGCTTCGCCCTGGTTGACCGGGGTGCCGCGCGCCAGATCACGTCCGTAGCAGACCGCGCACACGCCGACCCTGACCTCGCAGGTCAGCGCCGAGCGGATGCGGACCGACTGGACGCCGGCCTTTTCGATCTGCTCCACGTCGCGCTCGTCCATCAGCGTTCCGGCCTTGACCAGCAGGTCGCCGGTCACCGGATGGTTGATGTCGTCGAGCGCGGTGCGGCCCAGCACGCGCTGGCCGACCGAAGCGACGACCTGACCGGCATCGACGATCGGCTGCATGGTGAGGCCCTTGTCGGTGCCGCAATCCACGGAGTTGACGATGCAGTCCTGCGCCACGTCGACCAGACGGCGGGTGAGATAACCCGAGTTCGCCGTCTTCAAGGCGGTGTCGGCCAGACCCTTGCGGGCGCCGTGGGTCGAGTTGAAGTACTCGAGCACGGTCAGGCCTTCCTTGAAGTTCGAGATGATCGGCGTCTCGATGATTTCACCCGACGGCTTGGCCATAAGGCCGCGCATGCCGGCGAGCTGACGCATCTGGGTGGGCGAGCCACGCGCACCGGAGTGCGACATCATGTAGATCGAATTCATCGGCTTCTGACGGCCGTTGTCCTCGAACTCCACCGCCTTGATGCGGGCCATCATCTCGTCGGCGACCTTTTCGGAGCACTTGGCCCAGGCGTCGACGACCTTGTTGTACTTCTCGCCCTGCGTGATCAGGCCGTCATTGTACTGCTGCTCGTATTCCTTGGCCAAAGCCTCGGTGTCGGACACCAGCTTGATCTTGCTGTCCGGGATCAGCATGTCGTCCTTGCCGAACGAAATGCCGGCACGGCAGGCGTGAGCGAAACCGAGCGCCATGATGCGGTCGCAGAAAATGACCGTCTCCTTCTGCCCGCAATGGCGGTAGACGGTATCGATCATCTTGGAGATGTTCTTCTTGGTCATCTCCTGGTTGGCGGTCTCGTAAGGCACATTGACGTTCTTCGGCAAAAGCTCGCCGATGATCATGCGGCCAGGCGTGGTGTCATAGATCTTCGACACGACCTTGCCTTCGGCGTCGACGGTGCGGAAGCGGCCCTTGATCTTGGCGTGCAGGGTCACCGCCTTGGTCTCGAGCGCGTGCTGGAGTTCGCCCATATCGGCAAACACCATGCCCTCGCCCGGCTCGTTCTGGTTGACGATCGAGAGATAGTAGAGACCCAGAACCATGTCCTGCGACGGTACGATGATCGGCGCGCCGGAAGCCGGGTGCAGGATGTTGTTGGTCGACATCATCAGCACGCGGGCTTCAAGCTGCGCTTCCAGGGACAGCGGCACGTGGACCGCCATCTGGTCGCCGTCGAAGTCGGCGTTGAAGGCAGTGCAGACCAGCGGGTGCAGCTGGATCGCCTTGCCTTCGATCAGGATCGGCTCGAACGCCTGGATGCCGAGGCGGTGCAGCGTCGGCGCGCGGTTGAGCAGCACCGGATGCTCGCGGATGACCTCGTCGAGGATATCCCAGACTTCCGGACGCTCCTTCTCGACCAGCTTCTTGGCCTGCTTGACGGTCGAGGAGTAACCCTTGGCGTCGAGACGGGCATAGATGAAGGGCTTGAACAGTTCGAGCGCCATCTTCTTCGGCAGGCCGCACTGGTGCAGCTTGAGCTCCGGACCGGTGACGATGACCGAGCGGCCGGAATAGTCGACGCGCTTGCCGAGCAGGTTCTGACGGAACCGGCCCTGCTTGCCCTTGAGCATGTCGGAAAGCGACTTCAGCGGACGCTTGTTGGCGCCGGTGATGACGCGGCCGCGACGGCCGTTGTCGAACAGTGCGTCGACAGCTTCCTGCAGCATGCGCTTTTCATTGCGCACGATGATGCCGGGCGCGCGCAACTCGATCAGCCGCTTCAGGCGGTTGTTGCGGTTGATGACGCGGCGATAGAGATCGTTCAGGTCGGACGTCGCGAAACGTCCACCATCCAGAGGAACCAGCGGACGCAGGTCCGGCGGGATCACCGGAACCACCTTCATGATCATCCATTCCGGACGGTTGCCGGATTCCATGAAGTTTTCGACGACCTTGAGCCGCTTCAGATACTTCTTCTGCTTGAGCTCGGACGTGGTCGAAGCCAGTTCCGAACGCAGGTCGCCGGCGATCTTCTCCAGATCCATGCCGGCCAGAAGGTCATGAATGGCCTCGGCGCCGATCATGGCGGTGAACGAATCCTCGCCATACTCGTCGACGGCGATCATGTACTCTTCCTCGCTGAGCAGCTGGTGCTCCTTCAGCGCGGTGAGGCCGGGTTCGGTGACGATGTAGTTCTCGAAGTAAAGGACGCGCTCGATGTCCTTCAGGGTCATGTCGAGCAGCGTGCCGATGCGCGAGGGCAGCGACTTCAGGAACCAGATATGGGCGACGGGAGCGGCGAGCTCGATATGGCCCATGCGCTCGCGGCGGACGCGCGACAGCGTGACTTCGACGCCGCACTTCTCGCAGATGACGCCCTTGTACTTCATGCGTTTGTACTTGCCGCACAGGCACTCATAGTCCTTGATCGGGCCAAAAATGCGCGCGCAGAACAGACCGTCACGCTCCGGCTTGAAGGTGCGGTAGTTGATGGTCTCCGGCTTCTTGATCTCGCCGAACGACCAGGACAGAATCTTCTCAGGGCTGGCCAGTGAGATCCGGATGGAATCGAACACCTGCGCAGGCGCCTGCGGATTGAAGAGATTCATGACCTCTTGGTTCATGCCGTTCTCCTTTTCGGGGTCCTCGAAAACCCCTTGCATCTAGTCGCGGGCCAAACGCCCGCCGTCTTTGTCGGCCACCGGCCGTCGAATTCCTTTGGCGCGCCGCAACTTCGTGCGGCGCGCTCCAGCCTTTACTCAGCCGCGTCGGGCAGCCGAACCGGGGCGTCGTCGAGCTTGGTGTTCTCCAGCTCGACATTGAGGCCGAGAGACCGCATTTCCTTGACGAGCACGTTGAAGCTCTCCGGAATGCCGGCCTCGAACGTGTCGTCGCCGCGCACGATCGCCTCGTAGACCTTGGTGCGGCCGGCGACGTCGTCCGACTTCACCGTCAGCATTTCCTGCAGCGTGTAGGCGGCACCGTAGGCTTCCAGCGCCCAGACCTCCATTTCGCCGAAGCGCTGACCGCCGAACTGCGCCTTGCCTCCCAGCGGCTGCTGGGTGACGAGCGAGTACGGACCGATCGAACGCGCGTGGATCTTGTCGTCCACCAGGTGGTGAAGCTTGAGCATGTAGATATAGCCCATCGTCACCTTGCGATCGAATGGCTCGCCCGTGCGTCCGTCGTAGAGCTGCGACTGACCGCTGGTGTGCAGGCCCGCCTGCTCCAGCATGATGTTGATGTCAGCCTCGTGCGCACCGTCGAACACCGGGGTCGCGATCGAGACGCCGCGGCGCATCTGCTCGCTGAGGCGAACAATGCTCTCGTCATCATACTCGCGGATCGGCTCGTTGCGGTCATTGGCCGGCATGAAGCTCTCGAGCGTCTTGCGCAGCGGCTTGATGTCGCCAGCCGCCTTGTACGTGTCGATCAGCTCGCCGATCTTCCTGCCCATGCCCGCGCAGGCCCAGCCCAGGTGCGTTTCCAGGATCTGGCCGACATTCATGCGGCTCGGCACACCCAGAGGGTTGAGCACGATATCGGCATGCGTGCCGTCCTCGAGGAAAGGCATGTCCTCGACCGGAACGATGCGCGACACGACACCCTTGTTGCCGTGACGGCCGGCCATCTTGTCGCCCGGCTGCATCTTGCGCTTCACGGCCACAAAGACCTTGACCATCTTCATGACGCCCGGAGGCATTTCGTCGCCGCGCTGGACCTTCTCGACCTTATCCATGAAGCGCTGCTCGAGCGCCTTCTTGGAGTCATCGTACTGGCCACGCAGGGCTTCCAGTTCGCTCTGGAGCTTTTCGTTCTCCACGGCAAACTGCCACCACTGCGAACGCGGATACTCGTCGAGCGTATCCTTCGACAGCGTCGAGCCCTTCTTGAAGCCCTTCGGTCCAGCGATCGCTTCCTTGCCGACGAGCACGTCGGAAAGACGCGCGTAGACGTTGCGGTCCAGGATGGCCTGCTCGTCGTCGCGGTCCTTGGCGAGGCGTTCGATCTCCTCGCGCTCGATCGCCATGGCGCGCTCGTCCTTCTCCACACCGTGGCGATTGAACACGCGCACCTCGACGACGGTGCCGAAAGTGCCCGGAGGCATGCGCATCGAAGTGTCGCGCACGTCGGAAGCCTTTTCACCGAAGATGGCGCGCAGAAGCTTCTCTTCCGGCGTCATCGGGCTTTCGCCCTTCGGCGTGATCTTGCCGACCAGGATGTCGCCCGGCTGCACTTCCGCGCCGATATAGACGATGCCGGCTTCGTCGAGGTTCTTCAGCGCCTCTTCCGAAACATTCGGAATGTCACGCGTGATTTCCTCCGGACCAAGCTTGGTATCGCGCGCCATGACCTCGAACTCCTCGATGTGAATCGAGGTGAAGACGTCGTCGGCGACGATGCGCTCGGAGAGCAGGATCGAGTCCTCGTAGTTGTAGCCGTTCCACGGCATGAACGCGACCAGCACGTTGCGGCCGAGCGCCAGATCACCGAGCTCGGTCGACGGACCGTCGGCGATGATGTCGCCCTTGTTGACCCGGTCACCCATGCGCACCAGCGGACGCTGGTTGATGCAGGTGTTCTGGTTCGAACGCTGGAACTTCATCAGCCGGTAGATGTCGACGCCGGACTTGCCCGGATCGAGATCTTCCGTCGCGCGGATGACGATACGCGTCGCGTCCACCTGGTCGACAATGCCGCCGCGGCGGGCACCGATGGCGGCGCCTGAGTCACGGGCAACGACCGGCTCCATGCCGGTGCCGACGAACGGCGCCTCGGCGCGCACCAGCGGCACGGCCTGACGCTGCATGTTCGAGCCCATCAGAGCGCGGTTGGCGTCGTCGTTTTCCAGGAACGGGATCAGGGCCGCGGCCACCGACACCATCTGCTTGGGCGACACGTCCATCAGGTCGACGTTTTCGCGCGGCGCCATCATCACTTCGCCGGCGCTGCGGCAAATGACGAACTCGTCGACGAAGCCGCCATTCTTGTCGAGTTCGGCGTTAGCCTGCGCGACATGGTGCTTGGCTTCTTCCATCGCCGAGAGATAGACGACGTCATTGGTCAGCTTGCCGTCGACGATCTTGCGGTACGGGCTTTCGATGAAGCCGTACTTGTTGACGCGTGCGAAAGTGGCCAGCGAGTTGATCAGACCGATATTCGGGCCTTCCGGCGTCTCGATCGGGCAGATACGGCCGTAATGCGTCGGGTGCACGTCGCGCACTTCGAAGCCGGCGCGTTCGCGGGTCAGACCGCCCGGTCCAAGCGCCGAAAGACGACGCTTGTGGGTGATCTCCGACAGCGGGTTGGTCTGGTCCATGAACTGCGACAGCTGCGAGGAACCGAAGAACTCGCGCACGGCGGCGGCCGCCGGCTTGGCGTTGATCAGATCCTGCGGCATCACCGTGTCGATCTCGATCGAGGACATACGCTCCTTGATCGCGCGCTCCATGCGCAGCAGGCCGACGCGGTACTGGTTCTCCATCAGCTCGCCGACGGAACGCACGCGGCGGTTGCCGAGGTTGTCGATGTCGTCGATCTCGCCCTTGCCGTCGCGCAGTTCGACCAGCGTCTTGACCACGGCCAGGATGTCTTCCTTGCGCAGCACACGCACGGTGTCCTCGGCCTTGAGTTCGAGGCGCATGTTCATCTTGACGCGGCCGACAGCCGACAAATCGTAGCGCTCTGAGTCGAAGAACAGCGAGTTGAACATGGCTTCGGCGGTCTCAAGCGTCGGCGGCTCGCCCGGACGCATGACACGATAGATGTCGAACAGCGCGTCCTGGCGGCTCTCGTTCTTGTCGACGTTGAGCGTGTTGCGGATGTAGGCGCCGACATTGACGTGGTCGATGTCGAGAACCTTGATCTCCTGCTCGCCGGTGCCAAGCAGCACCTTGAGCGTCTTTTCATCGATCTCGTCGCCGGCTTCGAGGAAGATCTCGCCGGTGGCGTAGTTGACGATGTCCTCGGCCAGGTAGTTGCCGAGCAGATCCTCGTCGGTCGCCTTGATCGCCTTCAGGCCCTTTTCGCCGAGCTGGCGCGCCTGGCGGGCGGTGATCTTCTTGCCAGCCTCGACAACGATCTCGCCCGTATCGGCGTCGACCAGATCGCCGACGGCCTTGAGGCCGCGGAAACGCTCGACGTTGAACGGAATGCGCCAGTGGTCGCCGGCGCGGACATAGGTGATCTTGTTGTAGAAGGTCGACAGGATCTCTTCGCCATCCATGCCGAGCGCCATCAACAGCGACGTCACCGGAATCTTGCGGCGGCGGTCGATGCGGGCGTGCACGACGTCCTTGGAATCGAACTCGATGTCGAGCCATGAGCCGCGATAGGGAATGACGCGCGCGGCAAACAGAAGCTTGCCCGACGAGTGCGACTTGCCCTTGTCGTGGTCGAAGAAGACGCCCGGCGAACGGTGCATCTGCGAGACGATGACGCGCTCGGTGCCGTTGACGATGAAGGTGCCGTTCAAGGTCATGAGCGGCATGTCGCCCATGTAGACGTCCTGCTCCTTGATGTCCTTGATCGACTTGGCGCCGGTATCCTCGTCGATATCGAACACGATGAGGCGCAGCGTCACCTTCAGCGGCGCGGCATAGGTCAGGTCGCGCTGACGGCATTCGTCAACGTCGAATTTCGGTCCTTCGAACTCGTACTTCACGAACTCCAGCATCGAGGAGCCGGAAAAATCGGAGATCGGGAAGACCGACTTGAAAACAGCCTGCAGTCCTTCGTCCGGACGGCCGCCCTTGGGCTCGTCCACCATCAGGAACTGGTCATAGGATGCCTTCTGAACCTCGATCAGGTTCGGCATCTCCGCAACTTCCGGAATCTTTCCGAAGAACTTGCGTACGCGTCTGCGGCCATTGAAAGTCTGGGTCTGGGCCATCGTCGCTCCTTAGCTCTAAACTCGGGACGAACCTCGCCGCGGTCCGCCTTGCATACCGAGCCGCCTGGGCGGCGGCTCTCTGTCTGTTCTCCGTCCGCCTTTCGGCGGACGGCTAAAACGGGAGAAAACCCGTTTCCTGAAGGCCGGTTCGCGGCCCTCAGGAAAGAGGTTCTCGTACATCTCGCGCTACGCGTCCTCCCTCCAGGCGAAGGGAGTGGCGGACGGCGCGAGGCCGCCCGCCGCTTTTACGCTTACTTCAGGTCGACCTTGGCGCCGGCTGCTTCCAGCTGGGCCTTGAACTTGTCGGCGTCGGCCTTGGAAACGCCTTCCTTGACCGGCTTCGGAGCCGCTTCGACCAGGTCCTTGGCTTCCTTGAGGCCAAGACCGGTGATGGCGCGGACTTCCTTGATGACGTTGATCTTCTGAGCGCCAGCCTCGGTGAGGACGACGTCGAATTCCGTCTTTTCCTCGGCCGGAGCAGCAGCAGCGGCAGCGCCGCCAGCAGCGGCAACCGCCACCGGAGCAGCAGCCGAAACGCCCCACTTTTCTTCCAGAAGCTTCGACAGCTCGGCCGCCTCGAGGACGGTCAGCTTCGAAAGGTCGTCTACGATCTTTGCGAGATCAGCCATTGTTGTATTCCTTCGTTAGGTTCGAACGTGTGTTTTTGATAGCGAGGAACGGCCTCATGCCGCCTCGTCCTTCCGGGCGTAAGCGCCGATGACGCGCGCGACCGAGGCCGCTGGCGCATTGACGATCTGGGCGATCCGGGTTGCCGGCGTGGCGATCATGCCAACCAGCCTGGCGCGCAGCTCATCGAGCGACGGAAGTGTGGCGAGTGCCTTCACACCGTCGGCATTGAGCGAGGTGGTGCCCATTGCGCCGCCGAGAATGACGAGCTTGTCATTTCCCTTGGCGAAATCGGACGCGACCTTCGGCGCCGCAATCGGATCCTCCGAATAAGCAATCAGCGTCTGTCCCTTGAACAGGTCGATGATCGATGCGGAGTCCGTGCCCTGAAGAGCGATTTTGGCGAGACGGTTCTTCGCGACTTTAACGGTGCCACCGGCGGCGCGCATTTTCGACCGAAGGTCGTTCATTTGCGCGACGGTGATACCGGCATAGTGGGCCACGACGACTGAACCTGCGTTTCCGAACGCTTCGTTCAGGCCCGTGACGAGTTCGCGTTTTTCCGCTCTGTCCACTGCCTATCTCCAGTTGACCCCAATCCCGTCAATGAGAACATCTCATTTCGAGGACAGGCGTCGGGTTGCCTTTTGCCGGCCGGGCCATCCAGTAACGGATCTCCCGAACGACGCTCGAGGATCCTGCCCCCTTTCGCCACACCGACGGCAAAGCCGGCGATGCGCAGACAAAAGGCAAACACGGTTCGAACCTTTCATTGGAGCATTCGCTCCGTTGTCGGGTCTTCACCCGTCTCATGCAGGCCCACATGAATTAAGGCTTTTGGGCCGCCTGCAATCTCGGACAGGATGTCCGGAAGCCTTTCGACTTCCGGCACCGGGCCCAGGATAAATCCAAGGCCCGGAATTCAGTCACGGATCGGCCTTCCAGCGGCCGATCCAAATGGTCTTAATCAGGACGCGGCGAGCGTCGAGACGTCGAGCTTGAGGCCCGGGCCCATCGTCGAGGTGACCGACACCTTCTTGACGTAGTTGCCCTTGGCGCCAGCCGGCTTTGCCTTGGTCACCGCATCGGCGAAGGCGCGGATGTTCTCTTCCAGCGCCTTGACGTCGAACGAGACCTTGCCGACGCCGGCATGAACGATGCCGGCCTTCTCGACGCGGAACTCGACCGCGCCGCCCTTCGATGCCTTGACGGCGGCGGCGACGTCGGTGGTGACGGTGCCGACCTTCGGGTTCGGCATCATGCCGCGCGGGCCGAGCACCTTGCCGAGACGGCCGACCAGCGGCATCATGTCCGGCGTGGCGATGCAGCGATCGAAATCGATCGTGCCCTTCTGGACGATGTCGACCAGGTCTTCCGCGCCGACGATGTCGGCGCCGGCGGCCTTGGCTTCCTCGGCCTTGTCGCCACGGGCGAACACGGCGACGCGAACCGAACGGCCGGTGCCGTTCGGCAGGTTGACCACGCCGCGGACCATCTGGTCGGCATGGCGCGGGTCGACGCCGAGGTTCATGGCGACTTCGACGGTCTCGTCGAACTTGACCGAGGAACGGTCCTTGAGCAGCTTCAGCGCTTCACCCAGGGCGTAAGCCTTGTTGGGATCGATGCCTTCGCGGGTCTTCGATACACGCTTTGCAATCTTTGCCATGATCTCAGCCCACCACTTCCAGACCCATCGAGCGGGCGGAGCCCTCGACCATGCGCATGGCCGCCTCGACGTCGTTTGCGTTCAGATCCTTCATCTTGGCGGTCGCGATTTCGCGCACCTTGTCGCGCGAAACGGTGCCAGCCTTGACCTTGCCCGGCTCCTTCGAGCCCGACTTCAGGTTCGCGGCCTTCTTCAGGAAATAGCTCACCGGCGGCGTCTTCATGACGAAGGTGAACGACTTGTCCTGATAGTAGGTGATGACGACCGGAACCGGCGATCCCTTTTCCATTTCCTGGGTCTGCGCGTTGAACGCCTTGCAGAACTCCATGATGTTGATGCCGCGCTGACCAAGCGCCGGGCCGATCGGGGGCGACGGCGTAGCCGAACCCGCGGAGACCTGAAGCTTGAGCTGGCCTGCAATTTTCTTAGCCATCTCTTTTCCTGCCTTTGTCTATGCCGGCCCCATCAGGGAAAACACCGGCGGTTGCAGTCTGGTGGTGCGGTTCGCGCGGCCGGCTAAAGCCACATTCGCCTCCCACCGTTCTCCGGCCATGCGTTTCCGCACCGCCTCCCCTGATCGCCAGACCGGCATCAGGGATTTCGGATCAGCCCTTTTCGACCTGTCCGAATTCCAGATCGACAGGCACGGCGCGCCCGAAGATCGAAACTTCCACCTTGAGCCGCGCCCGCTCCTCGTCCACTTCCTGGACGAAGCCGTTGAACGACGCGAAAGGACCATCCGAGACGCGGATCGCCTCGCCGATCTCGAAAGTGACCGAGGGCTTCGGCCGCTCGACGCCTTCCTGCACCTGGTTCAGGATGCGCTGCGCTTCCGCCTCGGTGATCGGCACCGGCTTGGAGTCACCGAGAAAGCCGGTGACCTTCGGCGTGTTCTTCACCAGCGAGAACACCGCGTCGGTCAAATTGGCCTTCAGGAGCACGTAGCCCGGGAAGAACTTGCGCTCGGCATCGACCTTGCGGCCACGACGAACCTCGACCACCTTCTCGGTCGGCACCACGATCTGCTCGATATCGGCGGACAGGCCCTTCTGCTTGGCCTTGTTCTCGATGTCCTCCGCGACCTTCTTTTCAAAGTTCGAATAAGCGTGGACGATGTACCAGCGCGCAGCCATTTTTTTAGACTTCTCCGTAGTCGCCGGACTTAGCGTCCAATGCCCAGAATCTGTTCGATCGCGAGGCCCATCAACTGATCGGCGCTAAAGAAAAAGATCATCGCAATCACGGCGAAGGCCAGAACCATCACCGTCGAGATCATCGTTTCGCGCCGCGACGGCCAAGTCACCTTGGCGGTCTCCGAGCGAACCTGCTGGAGAAAGACGAAAGGATTTGTGGTTTTCGAAGCCATATGCCGCTCTGTCTTCAAGACCCGTTGGCCGGGCCCCCTGGATGATCCCGCTGGCCGGGACGTGCCGCCTGAGCCCAGTCTCGCGCCGAATCAGCGCAATCATTTCGCCCATGCAAATCAGACGCGTAAAGCCGGCTTCCCAGCTCCACGCGTCGCGTGTCTGTTCTGTCTACATAAAACCGATTCTTGATCCACGCAAGTGGCAAGTGTCCGCTTTATGACCAAACACCGCCTCGGAACCATCCAGTCGTTCCGTCCCGGCTATGGCGCCCTTATGCCCCAATCCGCCTAATATGGCAAGCGTGTCGCCGATTTTCAAAGGGCGGTCCGCGCAAATATCGTTTCTGACGGCCATTTTTGAAATGGCACGGGCAGCAGGGCTCGAACCTACGACCTGCGGTTTTGGAGACCGCCGCTCTACCAACTGAGCTATGCCCGTATCGTGCGCGCTTCGGCGCAGCAGGGGCTTCCTAAAAGCTTCCGCGCTGTCTGTAAAGAGTGGTTTGCACGCAAACGCGCCTTCATCCCCTTTGCCAGAAATCGGGATGGGTGACGACCAGCCCGTCGCGGTCGATCTCGAGTTCGCGCCTGAAGTCTTTGACGCGCGATTCATAGAGGTATCGCCTGCCCTCCTCGAGGCGTGTGTCGCGCTGCGGGTTGCTGGCGACGGTGAGCGCCGGGACTTCGATAAACGCGGTGGTGATCTCGGCGCTCTGCCCGATGGAAAGCCGCAAGCGCCGCGTCAGCCTGTTCGCAACGCTACGATTTCCCGGCCGGCGGCGCGTACGGCCCGCCAGGCACGCCCCAGCCCCAGGCAGGCATCGGCTCGGTTTCCGGATCGCAGGTCTCGCCGAGATTGGAGTTCATCTTGGCCAGCCGCGATCCCCATTCGACATAGCCCATGAAGGCCGAGCGAAATTCGGGATCGTCCGGCAAGCCGACCTCGTCGGCTGCGTCGGCGAGCAGGTTGATCCAGCGGCGGCGCTGCTCCTCGGTCAAATGCTTGCCCAGATGATGCATGACCATCTCGCGGTGGCCGCCGAATTTCTCGCTATAGGTCTTCGGTCCGCCAAAGACCTCGCCGATGAAGGCCGCGACATGGGCGGGATGGTCCGGCGACATCGCCTTGAATACCGGCCCGACAACCGGGTCCTTTGCCACCTTGTCATAGAAGGTCTGCGTCAGCCGGTTCAGGGCATCGCTGCCACCGGCCCATTCGAACAATGTCGGGACGTCCTTGCTCATATCGATCCTCGCCTCTCGATCGCCGCGGACGATAGCGGAAACATCGAGCACGGCTCAACCTGCCTCGATGGCCAGTCGTGGAGCTTTGGCCGGCTGAGAAGGTGGGACATCAGTCTGCTGAAGGTACGGCCTTTGCGTTTGCCACGCTGGCCGGCTTGGCATTGCCCCGCATTTCCCGACAATTCTGGGCCGACTTGTCGAGCATGCAAAGACTTGCGCTGGTCAACAGGTCTACAGTGTCCGTGCTAGTGGCCAATTTCATCGTCAGCATATCGTGGAGGCTGATCTGCCGGATATCGCTGGCCGGCGTCGCCTGCATTACATCTAGCACGCCCTGTCCGACACCCATCTCCCGGAGATAGGCGGAGAGCTTCCTCGCGAACGCCTTGTTCATTTCATAAGTCTTGTAGCTTTCGCCTTGGGTGATGGTTTCTGTAGTGACCTTGTATTTTTTGCCCCGAACAACTCGATAGGTAGTTCGATAGTGCCGTGTGCTGGGGAAATAGGTGGTGGTGATCTGATGAACACCCAGATACGCCCAGCCACCGGCCACGCGGCGAACGCCTCCGGCAAACATCAGCGGACAGGCGGAATTGCACATGGCACCGCCATCAGACGCAATGCCGAAATAGGCGGCACTCTTGCCGTCATTGGCCCGACACTCCGTCATACCGGGCCAACAACCGGAAAACTCGGTCTTACCGATGGCGATATCGAGCTTGTTCTTTCGGATTATCCGGCCAAGCTGAAGCGCCGCTTCGAGATTGCCGCCCGGGGAATTGATGATGATCGGCAGTTTGCGGCGGCCGAGTGTCTTCAGGGTCCGCTTGAGTTGCGCTGGCGTGCCGGCTGCGATGGCGCCTTCGGCCGAGATCCATTCCGGGCAATTGGGTTCGCAGCCCGTCGCGCTGCTGCGCACGACAGCGAATCTCATTTCCGAGACATCATCGGACCATATCTTCGGGTCGGACCACGTCTTCGGATCGTCCCATATCGGGAAGACTTCATTCGACCCTATCTTCGGATGAGATAATGTCTTCCAGGTCGTTGGATCGGACCCGTCTTCGGCCTTTGCAGCGAAGGCCTCCATCACCATCGCGACCACTGGCACCAAGCGAACCAGTCCGCGCCACCACCTTGCCATATTGTTTGAATGATGCCCCGAAATCACGCTCGGCTATGCCCCCTGCCGGAACCAATATTAGTTGCGGCGGTGGTACTTGCAATAGCTTCGAAACAACCGTGCACGACTTGTTCTGCACGGCGTAAGTAAACGAAAAAGGGCGGCCCGAAGACCGCCCTTTCCTTGTCGATCCGACCAATGCCGGTCTCGATTATTCCTTGATGGTGACGACGATGCCGGCACCGACGGTGCGGCCGCCTTCACGGATGGCGAAGCGCAGCTTCTCTTCCATGGCGATCGGCACGATCAGCTCGACATCGACCGTGATGTTGTCGCCAGGCATCACCATCTCGGTGCCGGCCGGCAGCGACACGATGCCGGTCACGTCCGTCGTGCGGAAGTAGAACTGCGGACGGTAGTTGGTGAAGAACGGCGTGTGACGGCCACCTTCGTCCTTGGTCAGGATGTAGGCTTCGGCCACGAACTTCTTGTGCGGCTTCACCGTGCCGGGCTTGGCCAGAAC
>NZ_VFUV01000034.1:0-18683 GCF_006441315.1 Mesorhizobium sp. B2-4-19
CCGCCGCGACAGCCTGAGCGGCGAAACTGGGGAATTTTACTTCGGCACTTTTGGGGAAAATTCGAGCGGCATTGACAACCTCTACGTGTCGCCTCTATTCTCGCTGACGATTCGACCAAGGGCGCGGCCGAAAAGCATGCGTTCGTGGATAAATCCGAGGATGTCGACGATCCCTTCATGCCCAATGCGGAAGACTAGAAAATGCCGTGGATCTCCGCCTGGGCCGGGAGGATCGGGGACACGTCGCCTGCTGTGACTTATGTGGTATGCGCCAATGCTCCCGAAGGCTGTGCGTTTCCACGATACGGATTTCTGCTCGGGATCTTCCGCTACATCTTCCATTGCCGCGACCAAGAGAGCGGCACACCGCTCTCTTGCGAGATCGCCAAACTTCTCCTGGCTCCAATCCAGGATTTTATCGATTTGGGCTTCTGCTTGGGCTGAGAGGCGGTATTCAGCCATGCCGAGGTCGGCTTCCTTCCGTTCGGCCGGACGCACGCGCGTTCAGACGATCCAGCAATGCCTGAGAGCCATTCGGGCCGCTGACAAGCGTGAAATCGCCACTCTCGATCGCCGCGATGCCCGTTTTGGCAATCTTCTCGAGCACTGCAAGGCTGGCATGCTCCGCGGTGATGTCGTCTTCGTAACGCCTGAGCGCTTCACGGACGACTTCACTGGCGTTCTGGTGACGCCCGGACGCGACTTCCTTATCGATGAAGCCGCTCAGACGGTCTGTTAGGCTGAAATTCCTGCCGCTCATGTTTTCCTCCGGAATGTGGTCTATGTCAAAGTTTGATACCCGGATGCAACCATCAAGGTGATATCGCCAACAAGGGCCTCGTCGCCGAACCCCTGGAGAGTTTGGCGGCGGAGAACCTTGTGGACAGCGCAATCCAGTTCAAACATCGATCAAGACAGATCGACCCGAATCCCTTCATCCTATCTCCCCACCCCACTTTGCTACCTTCAGGCATCGGGCCTATTGCCCCGGGGGAGCGGCTCACCTGAAGGACCTAGATATGGTGGCGCCCCTGAGCGAAGGGGATAACCAGGGAATTCGCCGAGGAAGGTTCTCTCGACAAAGCACAATCTCAGGAAATCGCTATCCAGTTGAACGAGGAACGTTCCGGCGCGCGGCCATAGCCGCCTTGATCTTCTCCACTTGCTTCGCAGCGGCGACGTAGACGGGGTGCTCTCTATTTAGTAGGCTGCCGTTGCCATGCTCTCGTTCATGTTCATTTGCCCAGAGGAACCAGCGCTCATGGTCCTCTAGCGTTGCGGTGACTCTATGCGCGTCCGGCCTGCCTTTCGCGATTTCGATCAAGTGCCCCACATGTGACATTGACTTCCAGCTCAACCATTAGATCGTCAAGATCCATCCGCTTTGCCATACTACCCTCCAACCATTCTACAATGGTGCTGACACCAGCATCGCCGACGCAACAGAAATCAACAAATCCGTTTTCGGCATGACGCTGCGCGGCAGAATTTTGTCTTCAAAGTATGGGTTGACTCCACATTCGGCGTTCTCTATTTGTTCCCATCACCATGAAACAGGCATCGCTCCTCATACGCTGATCGCGCCCCGACGCTGCACCTCGCAGCGGCCGATCATTCTTGCGTATGCGTAGGAGCGTCCCGTGACCGCCCAGCCCGAAATCGAAACCGACCAACTCGTGTCCGTCCGCGCCGATGCCGCGCGTCTTCATTTCCATCCACGAGGAACTGTCCGCTGCATCGGCACGCCCTTGTTCAGGACCCAGAGGGCGCGAGACCTTGGATGTCTGCTCGACGTCGACCCGACGGTGGTCGAATGGTCATGCCTCCCGCTCGTCCTGCATCGACTGGGCGACAGCCATGTTCCGGATTTTCTTGTCGTCCGAGAGAACGAGACTTCGCTCGTCAATGCAGTGTCGGAAAGCAGTCGTCTGGAGCCATGGATCCAGGATGCCGCCGCCGAGACGGGCTATCAATATGAAGTCCAATCGCCAATCGTTGCAGGGCACAGGCTCGCCAATTCCATGGACCTGCTTCGGTACGCCCGCTGGCACTGTCCGTTGGGCGACCGGGTTCGCGTGCTGGCGGCGTTGGACGAGCACGGCTCGCTCACCGTCGCCGAATGCCTGACGGCCTTCCATGAGACGGTCCCGATAGCGGGGCTTTCGTCGCTAGTCCTGCGACGGTTCGTCGAGATCGATCTCGACGAAGCCAGGATCGGACCTGAGACAGCGGTTCGCCGCATCCGCGGCTGAACGCTGCTTTCGAACATCATCGCTGCTGCGCCGCCGAGCGCGCGGAACCATCAAATCGGGACATCCAATGAAACGCATGTCGAAAGCGCTGAGCGCCAAGCTCGCTTTGAATGCAACGCGGTTCGCCGCTTATTGCTCGGTAATGCGGGCACTCCGGCATCAACGGGACTTCCTGTCGGGAGGACCGGCCGTAATCGTCCTGATCGCGCCGAGGGAAGAGGACGTGGATATTTACGAGGGCGCGTCCAAATTCCCGGCAAAGGGGGAATCGCTTATCACCGGGAGCGTGTACGATCGCGACCGGACGCTCGTCATGACGGTCGAACCGGATGGGCGAAAAAAGTCCGAACGGTTCGACCTCCTCGGGATCACGGGTTCCAACGACCGCATCGTCGTCGTTACGCATTCCCGCGACCTCCTCGCGGAAAACGTTGACGCGGTTGCAGATGCTGTGCTGGTGCTTCCGGCCATCCAGCCCCGATATCTCAAGGCGGCCGCCCGTTTCTGCCGCAACCAAATCCTGTCGGACGAGGATGCTTCATTCCTGGCGACGGTCCCTCTGCATGTTCTCGCCGCAATCTGGCGCAAGGGCAGGGCGCTGGACAAGGTCTTGCAAGCGGCTCGCGCCACCATGGTCGCTCCAAAGTCGAGCGTAGGGCAGGGACCGACACTGGACGACCTCCATGGATTG
Source organism: Mesorhizobium sp. B2-4-19 (assembly GCF_006441315.1). NCBI lineage: Bacteria > Pseudomonadati > Pseudomonadota > Alphaproteobacteria > Hyphomicrobiales > Phyllobacteriaceae > Mesorhizobium > Mesorhizobium sp. B2-4-19. The sequence continues at coordinate 2,944 of NZ_VFUV01000034.1, forward strand.
GGCGCCGCTGCCGACTGGGGAAGGGAGCTCGCCGTCGACTTAAAGGACTGGCGCGCAGGCAAGATCGGGTGGTCGGAAGTCGATAGGGGAATCCTGCTCAGCGGGCCGCCAGGGTCGGGCAAGACGATGTTCGCCGCGGCTCTCGCGCGAAGCTGTGGAGTCCATCTTGTGTTGGGTTCGCTAGCGCGCTGGCAGGCAATGGGCCACTTGGGAGATCTTTTGAAGGCGATGAGAGGCGCGTTCGCAGAAGGTATGAAGAACGCGCCCTCAATCGTGTTCATTGACGAAATCGATTCCATTGGAGACAGGACGACCTTCTCCGGGCACAACGCGCAATATAGCCGCGAGGTCGTCAATGGCCTGCTGGAATGCCTCGATGGATCCGGTGGCCGGGAAGGCGTCGTCGTGGTGGGGGCGACGAACTTCCCCCATATGCTGGATGCGGCGCTGATCCGTCCGGGCCGGCTCGACAGACGTGTGAGCATTCCGCTTCCGGACATGACAGGACGACAAGGAATTCTCGGTTGGCATCTAGCCGAGGCGTCGTCTTCCCTGGACCTGAGTTCAGTGGCCGCTCGCACCGACGGCTGGACAGGGGCTGCCCTGGAACAGCTCGCCCGGCAGGCGCGTCGCCGCGCGCGCCGTGCGCGGCGCGACCTCGAAACCGCGGACTTGCTCGCCGAGTTGCCCGAGCTCCTGTCTCTCCCCGAAGCCTTGCTGTGGCGAAACGCGATCCACGAGGCTGGCCACGTGGTCGTCGGCCTGACATTGGGCGTCGGCGATCTCAGGAGCGTGGAGATCATCGATACCTTTGACCCAACAGGCGAAACCACGCAACGGGGAGGAGGGGCCCGTTTCGACGAGCAGCCCTTTCCGGAACGGACCAAAGCCGGATTTCTGGACCGGATCGCCCTCGCGCTTGCAGGACTTGCAGCCGAGGAGGTTGTGTTCGGTTCGAGGTCTGCTGGTGGAGGAGGACGGAAAGGTTCCGACCTCCACATCGCCACGGTGACAGCCCTGCAGGTGGAAGCCGCCTACGGGCTGGGTGCAGGCTTCACGTTTCTGTCCGGGGCAAGCGAGGAGGAACTGCTCGTGACGCTGCATATGAACGGCGGTCTGCAGACCCGGGTGGAAAACGTCCTTGCCGCAGAGTTCCGACGCGCAAGGGCGCTCGTTGAAGGGATGAGACCTGAACTTGAAAACATTGCGGCGGCGCTACTTCGTGATCGGCGCCTGTCGGCAGAAACGGTCAAGGAGCTAATCTCGCGCCAACCTCGGCTCAAACTGCGCGACGGATCCGGGAGCAAAAATGCATAATTATAGTCATAGAAACTAGGATCGGCAGAACGTTGCAGGAATGAGCGGAACTCATTATTGGGGCGGGCTGACGTCGGTCGTGGGCAAAGTCAGCGCGGCACAGACACTGCCCATTGTCCTTCTGACACGCAAATACGGCGACGCCAAGCTGGCGAGTTCGGCAAGCGGCGTGTCGGCATGGGATCGGCTTCCATCAGCCGATACCCGGAAGGGCACCGGGCGATCCGTCGCCGAACCTTCCGGCCAGAACACGTCCCGTTCCTCCTCACGAGATCGGGGAAACTGCGGGTCTACGGCGTCGGTCACCATCTTCTGTATGGTTGAACCCGTCGCTCCATGCCATGTGCCCTCGCGATCCGGATGGCGAAAATATCACCGTACAGCGGACCTTCCGTCTGAATAACATGCGCAATCAGCTGTCGAAGAGTTGGACGATAGCTTGCCTCGTAAAAGCGATCATGATCCGGCGTCAGCCCAGCGAGACCGAAATCGGTGACGACATAAAACCCTGGCATTTGATTGACGGGTGACTTGGAGGTCGCGCCTTCGCGACATGTAGGGAGGAAGACGTGGACCGCCCTGGCGGCTTCTGCCCGACCTCCGCGCCAATGCGATCGACGACGCTGTAGATGTGATCCAGATACAGCCTCTTTTCCACCGGGTCGGTGCCTGGCCTCGGGTAGTGCGGGACACGAGTGAACCAGTCGTCGGGATCGGTGATCCTCTGGCGAACGAACGTTTCGATCATGGCTTCGCGAAGGATGGAACGATGCGGCCCAGCACGGTCGATCGGTCGCGCTCCTCGGCCTGTTTCCTCGACCGCACGCGCATCAGATCCTTCCAGCCGACATAGCCGACCAGCTGCAGGCTTCCGGGGTTGACCACAGGCAGATGGGACACGTTGGCCATCAGCAGCTTGTCGGACAGGCCTTCCAGATATTCGTCGGGGTAGGCGAGCGTCACCTTGCTTCCGGCAAGCAAGTCGCCGAGCGTCGTCGTCCTGTGTTTGCCGGCACGGCGCCAGCGCAGGATTGCCGGCGGATCGATGAGGCCGAGCACCTGCCTGTTTTCATCGACCACCGGAAAGCTCGGATGCCGTGTTTCCGGCGCGGTCAGGAAAGCCGCCGCGCCATGCAGCGTCATCGTCGCCGGCACGCTCTCGACCTCTGAGGTCATGACCTCGCGCACCCTGGTCAAGGCGAAGGGATCGACGCGATATTCACGAACCAGATGGTGTCCCCTTCTGGCGATCTTCTCGGTCAGGATCGAACGCTTCATCAGGAGCACTGTAACGGCATGCGCTGTCACACACGCTGCGATCAGCGGCACGAGGACGTGGGTGTTGCCTGTCAACTCGACGGCGAAGAAGGTCGCGGTCAGCGGCGCCCGCATCGTGCCACCCATGGTGGCGGCCATGGCCAGCAGCGTCCAGAAACCCGGATCGGCCGGAGGCAGAATTCCGGCAAGTACCGCTCCCATCGCCCCGCCCATGATCAGCAGCGGCGCCAGCACGCCTCCGGATGTTCCCGAACCGAGCGCAACCGACCAGATGATGGCCTTGACCACGAGCAGGAGCAGTGCCGCGGTGGCGAGCGTGCGGCCATCGAGCATGTCGGCGATATTGTCGTAGCCGACACCGAGCGCCTGCGGCTCGATCAGGCCACCGATGCCGACCACCAGGCCGCCGAGCATCGGCCACCACATCCAGTGGATCGGCAATTTCTGGAAGCCGTCCTCGCAGCCATAGACCATCTGCGTCAAAAGCCCCGACAACAAGCCGGCGCAGATGCCGACCAGAACCCAGCCGCCAAGCCCAAGGAACGAGACCGCCATGCCGCCCTGGAACGGGAAGATCGGCCCAGGCAGATGCAGCAGAGTGCGCTCGACCTCGGCGATGATCGCGGCAACAGCAAATGAAGCTGCGCGGCGTCCATTCGAACAGAAGCAGCTCCACCGCGAGCATGATCGCGGCGATCGGCGTGCCGAACACGGTGGTCATGCCCGCCGCCGCCCCGGCCACCAGCAGCGTCTTGCGCTCATTGTCGCTGACCGGCAGCATCTGCGCGATCAATGAGCCGATGGCGCCGCCGGTCATGATGATCGGCCCCTCGGCGCCGAACGGCCCGCCGGAGCCGATCGAGATCGCCGACGACAGCGGCTTCAGGATCGCCACCTTGGCATCGAGCCTTGAACGTCCGAGCAGGATCGCCTCGATGGCCTCGGGAATGCCATGGCCGCGGATAATCTCGCTGCCATAGCGCGCCATCAGGCCGATGATCAGCGCACTTACGATGCCGGCAAACAGCCCCGCCGTGGCGACCACAACGGCTATTGCCGCGATGAACAGCACCCGCGCATCGGTGGTGAAATCCCTGAGATGACCGGGGTTGGGTTGATGGGTCTTCATCGTGGTTTGCTTCCTGGCGGCGGCCCGTGTCTGGGATACGCGGCACGGTCGAAACGGCCAGCCGGATTGTCGGCTGGCTATGTATCGTAACACGATATAATTATTCAAGCCGGTTTCGCCTGAAATCCGTTTGAGCTTTCGCCAGAAAACGAACAATGTCTGGCATGACGCAGCCCGCAAAACCTCGCCCCGCCATCAAACAGGCCGACTACCAGCGGCTGTCCGAGTTTCGCTATCTGATCCGCCGCTTTCTCGAATTCAGCCAGTTGCAGGCGGAAGACGCCGGACTGACACTGCGCCAGCATCAGGCACTGCTGGCGATCAAGGGGTATCCGGGCGGCGGACCGGTGACGGTCGGCGACCTGGCGGAGCGCCTGCGCATCCGCCACCACAGCGCCGTCGAACTGGTCAACCGTCTTAGCGAGGCGGGACTGGTCGTGCGGGATCAGGACAAGGACGACCATCGCCGTGTGCTGCTGCGGCTGACGGAGCGCGCCGACGATTGCCTGGCCGAGCTGTCGGCGGCGCATCTCGACGAACTCTCGCGCATCGAACCCATGCTGAGGAGGGTGCTTGACCATAAGAACGCCGATCAGCCCCCAAAAGGGCGTTCGTCACCCTAGCTGATGAGAGGCTTTGCTATGTACATTCCGCGGCGGCCAGCATCCGGATCGGGCTCGAACCGCGGGACCATAGTGAAATAGCTGGCAGCCCCTTTCGCCTTGGGCGGGAGCATGCGTCCCGTGATTTTGTCGTCAACCACTAATGCGCGAAGCATACCCGGTGGCCCGCCATCATCTCCTGTTTCGTTTCGAGCGGAAGAGCGCGAGCCGACGGTCGAGGTCCCCATGCCCAATGCCTTCACCTTCATAACCTTGCCAGACCAAGGGGCTCAATATCTGGAATTTCCCCCCCGATATCCAGCGATACGCTCTATGTCTCTGCCATACTGAGGCAAGCCTCTAGCCAGACAAACTGATGGGCTGGCTGGCGCCACTCGCACCGAGCGCCTCGTCTAGGAGGCGACGGGCGTTTACCATCGGTTGCTCGAGCGCATGCTGGGCGCAAGAGGCCTGCCGCTGGTCAAAATGAATCCGCGACATACACGCGCTTTCGCCAGGGCCGCTGAGTGCATGTCCAAGACCGACCGCATCGACGCCGCCGTGCTCGCGCGCTTCAGGGCAGGCTGCCCAGTGTCGGCGAACTTTCCGGGGCGCTCCGCACCCCGGAAACGAAGGAGCGCGGGAGCCAGCCAAATCTTGTGTGACTTGACGCTCTCCACGCAGCAGCGGGTCGGGCTTTCCCGGAAAGCTTAGCCACAGAAAGCTGTCGCCATTGAAGAATCCCAACTGACCCAGGCCGCCTGTCCTCGCTGCAAATCATTGACAGCGGCATGGCCGAAGGGCAGCCGCACCGAAAGTTTCTCATGCGAGCTGGTCTCGGTCAGGACATGCGTGTTGTTCCCCAGGAAGGTGATGTCGATAACCGTCACCGGCAGGCTGCCTTCGGCTGAAGGCACCTGCGACAGCGAGATGTGCTCCGGGCGAAGCATTACCGACACCTCGCCTCCATGCGCCGGGTCGCCATGAACCGGTACGGATTGTACGACTACATCCCCAGCGATCCGAATGTCGGCGTGCCTGCCGTCGATAGCTTCCACGCGACCCTTGAGGAAATCGCTGTCGCCAATGAATTCGGCGACAAATCGGCTGGCGGGATTGGCATAGAGTTCCGCCCCTGTGCCGACCTGATCGATAACCCCTTTGCTGAACACCGCGATCCGGTCGGAGAGGCGCAACGCTTCGTCCTGGTCGTGAGTGACGTACAGAATTGTCACCCCCGTTTCCCGATGAATGCGCCGGATCTCGAGCTGGATCTCCTCACGTAATTTCTTGTCTAACGCCGAAAGCGGCTCATCCATCAGAAGCACTGGCGGGTCGTACGCCAGTGCCCTCGCCAATGCCACGCGTTGTTGTTGGCCTCCCGACATCTTCGCAGGCATCCGGTCCTCGAAGCCCTCTAGGCGTACCAGCTTTAGGACCCGGCGGACGGTTTCCTGGATTTCCGCCTTCGGCCGCCGACGAACCCTGAGCGGAAAGGCGACGTTTTCGCCGACAGACAGGTGCGGAAACAGTGTGTAGCGCTGGAACACCATGCCGATGTTTCGTTTATGCGAAGGTGTGTCGAGTAGGGTGCGACCGTGCAGCAGGATGTCACCGGACGTCGGCTCCTGCAGGCCTGCCAACGCGTAGAGCGTACTGCTCTTGCCTGAGCCCGACGGCCCGAGGAAGGTGATGAACTCGCCTTTTGCGATGTCGAGCGTCACGTCTTTTACGGCCACCACGTTGCCATACGTTTTATGGATGTTCCGGATCTGGAGGAACGGGACCGTCATGGTTTCATTCCTTTGCGCACCAGCGCGGCGGCCAGCATCAGGACGATTGTGAACAAGACCAGAAGTGTGGATGCAGCGGCGACGACCGGAGTGAGGTCTTGCCTAAGCGTGGTCCATATCTTGACCGGCAGGGTTTGCAAGGTCGGGCTGGCCATGAACACGGCCACCACGATCTCGTCCCAGGAGACGAGAAACGAGAACACCGCTGCGGCGAATACGCCATGGCTGATAGCGGGGAGCGTGACACGGAATCTTGCCTCCCAAGGCGCCGCCCCGCACAGAATGGCCGCGTCCTCGATCGATATGTCAAAGCTCTCGAGCGCATTGCTTATAGAGATGATGGAGAAAGGTAGGGCCAATACCAGATGGGCAAGCACGAAGCCGACCACGGTGCCGTTTAGCCCGATCCTCAGGAAGAAAGCGTAGAGCGCGACGGCCGGCACCACCACAGGCAAGATCATCGGTGTGATGAACAGCGCCTTCAGCGTTTCGCGGCCACGAAAACTGCCGCGGGTCAGCCCCAGCGAGGCCAGCAGGCCGATGCCGACCGACAGCACGGTGACGGCGATGGCGATCCTGGCGCTTGTCCATGCCGCTTCCAGCCAGCGAGGATCGGCGAACAGGTCCCGATACCAGCGCAGCGTCCAGCCGGGGGGCGGGAAAATCAACCACTGCGAATTCCCCACCGACAGGACGGCAATGAACATGATGGGCAGAAGCAGGAAAAGCGCTACGAGAACGGTTATGGTGGCGAGCACCCACTTCCAGGGCCCGAGGCGGTCAAAGTCGAGCAGCATGGACTACGGCCTCGAATTGATGCGCCCGGTGCCGAACAGGCGGAGTTGGACACCATAGATGGCGAGCGTCATCACAAGCAGGACGAAGGCGGCGGCACCGCCCATCCCCCAATCGACCATCGACTGGATCAACTGCACGATCATCTCCGCCAACATCATGTTGGAGGTGCTGCCGAGGAGGGCAGGCGTAACGAAATAGCCGAGCGACATCACGAAGACCATCAGCGCACCGGCGGCGGCGCCGGGGAGGGCTAGCGGGATCAAAACGCGGATGAGGCATTGCCAGCGCGTTGCGCCGCACACGGAGGCGGCCTGCAGCACGGTCGGATCGATGTTCCTGATGACGCCGCGTAGCGGTAGGATTACGAAGGGAAGCATAATGTATGTCATGCCGATGGTGACGCCGGTGAGGTTGTTGACCAGTGCCAGCGGCTGATCGATCAGGCCCAGAGCCAGAAGCAGTTTGTTTAATCGCGCCTGTGCGCTGCAGCAGCACCATCCAGGCGTACGTCCTAGCGAGCAGGTTGGTCCACATGGAAAGCAGGATGATGGCGAACAGTATCCCCGACCAGCGCGTAGGCATTATGGCCAGAGCCCATGCGACAGGAAAGCCGATCGTAACCGACAGGGTGGTCACCACCGCGGATACCAAAAAGGTGTTGAACAGAATGCGCAGATAAGTCGAAGAGCCCAGGAACTCGGCATAGTTGCCGAGCCCCGGAGTGGGTTCCATTACGCTGCGCAGCAACAAGGCAACGACCGGGACGACGAAGAACAAGAAAATCAGGCCCAGGGCCGGAAGGGTATAGGCAACTCCGCTGGCCGTGCGTCTGCGATGCCGTCCGGTTCGTGTGCTTGCTGCTGCGACTGTCATCGTGTCCTCTCCGCACTGGCGCCGCGGTTGCCAGCAACCGTTACGCTCCACCCACTAAGCCCAGCTACTTGGCCTGCCAGGCATACCAGCGCTTGGCGATCTCATCGCGATGTGCTGCCCAGTACTCCAGATCCGCGTTGATCTGGGTTGCTGTTTGCTGGTCAGGCAAGGTCTTGGCGATGGCCGGCTCCATGAGCTTCCGTGAGTCCAGGTTTGTCGGCGCATAGCCCGTGCCCTTGGCCATGGCGGCCTGGCTCTCGGCTGAGGTTGCAAAGGCTATGAACTTCATGGCCGCGTCATGGTTCTTAGTGCCTTTCGGAACGACGAGCAGGTCTGCGGCGATAATGTTCTTGTCCCAGGACATTTCGACCGAAATGCCCGACCCTGCCACGGCATTGAGGCGACCGTTCCAGAAAGCTCCATACGGTGTCTCGGCGGAAGCCAGAAGTTGCTGCGATTGCGCTCCCGTTGCCCACCAGACGATATCGCTCTTGATCGTGTCCAGCTTCTTGAAGGCACGGTCCAGGTCCAGAGGATATAGCTTGTCCGGCGAAACGCCATCGGCGAGAAGTGCCGCCTCGAGCACACCCGGCGTCGACCATTTGTAGAAGCTTCGCTTTCCGGGGAACTTCTTCGTGTCGAACAGGTCGGCCCAAGTTTTAGGGCATTGGGCGACGGCACCTCTGTTGCATCCCAGAAGTGTGGAATAGTAAAAGCCGCCGACGGCATAGTCGGTGACGAATCGTGGATCGAGCCGCGACCTGTCGATCACGCTGAAATCCAGCTTTTCGAGCAACCCGTTCCGGCCGGCCTGGACCCCGTAGTCGGCTTCCACGTCCACGACATCCCAAGTGACATTGCCGGCATCGATCATGGCTTTGAGCTTGCCGTAGTCCGTCGGGCCGTCCTGCAGGACCGAGATACCCTCCTTCGCGGAAAATTTATCGGCCCATTCTGCCTTTTCGACGTCCTGGGTCGTCCCGCCCCAGCCTGTGAACACAAGGTCAGCCGCACTCGAGATCGACGGCAACAGGCTTGCTGCCAATGCAACAGCAATAAGAGTTTTCATGGTTCCCCTATCTTTCTTTTGTTTGAGTGAATGTCTATTCCGCCGCGGCGGTCGGCCGGCCTTCCAGACCCGCCTGGGCGGCGGCATCCGAGCCAGGCACGCGCATCTGGAAGGTTTCGCTGACAACCGTGTAGTCGAAATATCCGAGCCGGGCGATCGGCCGCACCTTGGCGATGTCGATCTTGCCATCGGCAGTGATAATGGCGTCGTCGATGTGAATTGTTTCGACAGCGGCGAACACGATGTCGACACATCCGACCGGCGAGTTGCCCTTCAGTCGGTGCGTGCTGAGATACCGACATTCGAACTTTATGGGACTTTCCCTCACCATCGGGATGGGCGCGTTGTCAGCGTACTCCCGTGTCACGTGAAGCCGGTCGAATTCGCTCTCGTTTGGCGGCAGCGCCATTGCCGACAGGTTGACGGCCTCGCGCAAGTCGTAGGTGGCAATGTTCCAGACGAACCAGCCCGTTTCTTCCGCATTCACCACCGTGTCCTTGCGTCGGCCGTCCGGGTACTGATTGGCCGAGAACATGACCATGGGTGGGTCGAACGTCAGGTTTTGCCACTGGCTGTAGGGCGCGATGTTCTCGATGCCCGAACGGCTGACGCTGGACAGCCAGCCAATTGGTCTCGGGACGGTGCAGCTCTTGAAGGGCGAGTAGGGAAGTGGGCTTGGTTCCCGGTTGGGGGCGTATTTCATCACAGCCTTCCATAGATATTTTCCAATATATGACCGATATATCGGTGGTATGCAACAGCCGTTATGCATTATATGAATCGGCTTTGAGGCTTTGGAGACCGTCGGATGGGGCAATCGGAGGTGGCGCTGAGTACGCTTCAACGACTGATCGAAGAGGGGCGGATCAAGCCAGGCTCGATGATTTCGGAGCGCGGCCTGATGGAGATTACGGGTCTCGGGCGAACGCCGGTGCGCGAAGCCGTTCAGCGTCTCGAACGCAACTACATGGTCCGGATCCACCCGAGCAAAGGCATCGAGATTCCGGCGAACTCAGTCGAGGATCAACTCAGCAGGCTTGAGGTCCGCAGAGCTACCGAGGTGCTTGCGGTGGGGCTTGCCTGCAAGCGAGCCACCGCGAAGGATCTTGGAAGCATTCAGGCGATGAGGACGACGTTGACGGCGGAGTTTTCGTTCAGCGACTACGCGGAAACGGTGCGCCAGACCCACAAACTGATCATCGACTCCGCGCATAATCCATATCTCGAAGCGCTGATGACACCTTTGCAGGCGCTGTCCCGGCGCTTCTGGCTAACGCATGTACGCGATGAGAAGGCTGAAGTCGTGCGCGGCAAGGCCCTACATAGCGAAATCCTGGCGGCAATTTCGGAACGCGATATCGGTCGGGCCGAGGCGGCCTCCTTGGCTCTCAATGACTACCTGGTGGATTTCGCCATCAGTACTATTAGTGAGGGCGTCAACATCGGTGAGCGGGGGGCATCGCCAGCCCGCAGCTAGAGCATGTCACATTTGGAAGAAGCTTTACGGTTCGGTGCCTCAGTCGCGGGTCAACTTGCGATGCCGCACGGATCGGAAGGCGCAGTGGTCTATATGCCCCAGACCCGACGCTTCTCGACGGCGGCCAAGCCATCCTCGACACGAATCGGGATCCCATATTCCTTAGCGTCTCTTTAGGCCAGCAGGTTCCTTCCTCGGGATTTTCGTACGCTTGGCGACACACGAAACTCTACGAAGGGGGCAGGGCTGCCTCTCTAGCAGGCTGTTGAAGAAGTGCTAGCGCAGCTGTGGGGAGCGTGATTCACTGATCCCAGACTGATTTGGGATTGGTGGATGCGCGGATCGGACGAGCGGACAGGCTCTCTTTTTTCGTATGTTGATCTTGAGGCACGTGTGCGGCGGGATCACCTGCCGCGCGTCGAGCAGGTAATCGACATCGCCGACAAGATCTGCCCGTGCTGCCAAGTCCGGCTGCATGTTATGGGCGAGGACGTCTCCGAGCGTCTGGACATCGTGCCCGCCCAGTTCCGGGTGATTGTCACCCGTCGACCGAAGTATGCCTGTCGGGCCTGCGAAGAGGTGGTCGTGCAGGCGCCAGCACCGGCACGTCTCGTCGAAGGCGGCATTCCTACAGAGGCACGGTGGCTCATGTTCTGGTGTCGAAGTATGCCGACCACCTTCCCCTATATCGTCAGGCCCAGATCTACGCCCGCCAGGGCGTCAATCTCGACAGTTCGACACGCGCCGACTGGGTGGGCAAGGCAGCTTTCCTGCTTCGCCCTGCGGTTCGCCGTCCGTTTCCGGCCAGCGCATCTTCTTGAACCAGCCATAAGCTGTTGCCTCCTTGACCTGGACAGGTCGAGGGTGGTGAGCGGTCAGCTTTCGGGCGACAGCAGGAAATGCTGGCCTTTTGTTGATCTTCTGGACGTCGCCAAGGCTCAGTCCCTCCCTTGTTCGGACGGCGACTGAGCCGCGTATTTCCGAACCTCCGGACGGGACCGGGATGTGCATAGCCGCGGCAGCGGGCTACACGGCGATAAAGGCGACGGAGAATGGGATGGCAGGCATGTTCAGGCTCCAGGTTGCATGCGTACAGTGTCCGCGGCAGCCACTGGGCGACCGACGAAATCAAAGCTGTATGTGCGTCGTCCTGAACATGGGATCGGGCTCATAGCCGGACTGGCAGTAGGAGTCGATCGCGAAAATGGGCGATGGTTAATTGCTGCAAGTAGCCTTGACTTCTATCATAATTGTCATTATTATGGCGTTTAAGTTATAATTTCGGGTATAAGTGCTATTATGATAACATTTAACATGACTTCCCCGAAGGAAATCATTGACGGTGTAGCAGCACGGATGAAGCGACGGCGAATCGATGCCAATTTTACCCAACGAGAGCTAGCTTCCAAGGCTGGGGTTTCCTACGGCTCCCTGAGAGTTTTTGAGGAGACCGGCAGGGCATCCTTTGAAGCTGTCGTAAAACTCGCATTCGCTTTGGAAGCAGAAGCTGAATTTGAGCGCTTGTTCCCATCAAGGCCGCCAAAGACACTTGAAGACGTCATCGGGCATCCGACCAGGAAGAGAGTTCGCAAGAGATGAAGTTCAGGCCAATCAGAAAAATGAGAGTGATTCTCGATCTAGAGGGGTCCCAACGGGATATGGGAACGCTTGTCTGGAGTACCGAGGAACGTCGGTCTTACTTTGAGTACGCAGCTGAATTCATTGCCGCACCACTGCTAATTTCACCGTTCCATCTCGGTGTGAAGGCAGGTCTTCTTCCAGCTCGGCATGAACCGTTCAATGGGCTGCATGGGCTTTTTGCCGACAGCCTTCCAGATGGATGGGGACGCCTATTGCTGGATCGTCGCCTTCAAAAAGCGGGGGTAGACTACCATACGCTTACGGCTCTAGACCGTCTTTCTGCTGTAGGAACTTCCGGAATGGGAGCGTTGGCTTTCGTCCCTGAATTTCCCGATGAAAAGCAAAGTGCAGGCGACTTGGACTGGTTCGTTGAGCAGGTTGAGCTTGTTCAGAAGGAAATGGACACGGCTGAGATCGACGCACTGCAGGGAGCTCAGGGCGGCTCCGCAGGCGCGCGTCCCAAGATCATGATCGGCTTGAACCCGGATCAGAATACCTTTGTGATCGATTACGGCCATCAATTGAAGCTTGGTCTCGAACGCTGGATGGTTAAATCGCGCGGCTCCGACGACCCAATAGATATTGGTGTCGAGGAGCACGCTTATGCGCTCATGGCCCGTGCAGCCGGGTTGGAGATGGCTGATACGCGGGTACTGCAGACAAAAAAAGGAAATCGTCTTTTCGCGACCAAGAGATTTGACCGCACATCGCAGGGGCGACTGCATATGCATACTGCGAGCGGTCTTCTCTATGCCGACCATCGACAAGCATCACTTGACTACGGTTCGCTTCACAAACTGACGTACATGATGACAAGGGACAGCGCGGAGGTCCTCCGCATGTTCGGTCACATGGTTTTCAATGTGTATGCACGGAACCGAGACGATCATTCGAAGAACCATTCTTTCCTGATGGGATCGGATGGGCGGTGGAAACTCTCTCCGGCGTACGATCTGACCTTCTCGACAGGCCCGGGAGGACAGCATAGTGCATCGATTGCAGGGGAAGGATTGAACCCAGAGCAGCGGCATTTGCTTGCCGTCGCTAATGGCGCTTCCATTTCCGAACAGGAAGCGTTGAACGTGATTGAATTCATCCGATCTGCCGTCGATCGCTGGCCAATGTTCGCGGACGAAGCAGGTCTATCCAGAGCACGGACCAATGAACTTGATTTGATCCTGAATGGTCGGAGGCCTCGGCCTCAACAGGCGAAACATCATAATACAGCCCCTGACAACTTCGCTATTTCCGAACCCCTGCCAAGGCGAAGAAAACACGCGCAAACGATGATGGTCCTAGTGGCCGCCGCCGTTGATGTCCTGAAGGCCTATTCTTAGCTGTCGAGTATTCCATTGAAATGTCAATGATTTAACTATTTCCTGGTGGTGTTTGCTACCTAATGCCGCAAAGATAGCTACGACTGCACAATCGATTCCAGCAGATTGGGATCACGGTCTTCAGACCCGCTGTATACCCGTATCGACGCGTATTCTCGCCGTTCGCTTTCCGGGACTTTGTTTTCAACAACCCCGGTGTGGAAGGCCGACCGTAGAATGTCGGCATCAAGTCACCATTGGACCTCGAATGTGCGGGTCGAGAGCTTCCCGCGCAAGGGCCGCGAAGCCATCCGACCCCAAACGGTGAATGGGCCTGACCTTGTGCAGCCCGATCAATTGGCAGCGAGAATCTGCGACCAAAGGGTTTGGTGGGGGTTGCTACCGAATAGCGCAAAACTCCCGGCCGCTATTTTTGTTCCAGAAGGGGCGCATCCAATCGCTCACATCGATCGCTACGCGGGCAAAGTCCTCGCCGACGTGCACTTCGCCGACAATGGGCTGCCGGCAAAGCGATGACGATAGGCATCGCCTTGCACACGCCAATCTCGGCTGGTGGAACACCGCGCTCAAAGTCCTGTTCTGCCCCTCCGCCATCACCATGGCGTGTTCGGCATCGCGATGCGGTGGAAGCGTCGACCGGCCATCTTCGGCGCGCCGCTTTACCCGAAGAACCACCGAGCACCGGTGGTGGCGATCTTCGTCATTGCACTGGCGGTCTCGGATATCTTTCCGCTGACTGCTTGGTGATCGTCGCCTCCGCCCTGATCGACTTCCTGTTGCCCAAGCGCTTCAAGGAAGGTGGCTTCCAGCCGGCGGGAGCCTGAGCGGTCTGATGGACAGCCCGCCTGCGTTGAGCGGGCGGGGCCTTCCCTGCTATTACTTCCGCAACCGATGCGGCTTCAGCCTCGTCGTGCCGCTTCGCCTTTGTAAACGATGTAGGAAATCGCCCAAGCGGCGATGAAGATGCTGCTGGTGATGATGATGAAGAAGCCCAGATTGCTGAAGTTGTCGTTGAGCGTGCCGACACCGCTCCAGAAACCGCCGGACGGTCCTGCCTTGTCGCTGATCAGGCCGAGCGCCTCAACGGCGCCGATCAGCACCGCAATCGATCCTTCGAGAATGCCATCGGCACTCGACCTTCTCTCCCGCGGCCGCGCGCAGAGAGATGCCTGAGCCCGCAGCGATTGACGCGCTGCCCGAGTCACTCTTGGTCATCGTCATTTCCGCCACGACGAATGCCTCTCCGGTGCCCTGGCTGCGAAGAACACGCGATCAAGAGGCGCTGGTTCGAACCCCGTCAGGACGTTCCGGGCGCTGATGGGCCGCTCCAGGTGCCGCCGCGCTACCGGCTGTTGCTCAGCCTGCCTTGCTGAGTTGCTGGTTACGTGCCCGCGCAGCGATAAGCAGAGTGGTCTCGTCGGTCATGCCGCTCTGGAAGAGCCGAACAAGGTCGGCTGCAAGCTTCTCGGCTTCCGGTGAACCTGGCTGCACGTGGCCTTCTTCGCATACCTGAACGAAAATCGCTTTGAGGCACTCGAGATCGGAAGGGTAGAGAGCCGGGTCGATGTTCATGCGATCAATCATCTGGGGCCTCCACTGGCGGCAGGGGTTGAACGGAACGAGAGAATGACTCCGGTTCTCCCGATTGTCATCGAAAACTTTTGTGACATCCGGGCACAGAATAGCACCATAAGGCCACGACAGGACATGCGCACTGTGAAGTTCTGGGATATGAATCCGACGGCGGCGGTATCACCTGCAATATGGAAAGCGGGAAGTCCTGATGCCAGCCGTATTTAGCTGCCTAAGGGCAGCGCAGGTCCGGCGATTATGACTGCAGTTTGCTCCTCGGGACGCAGTAACGCTGTAGATCGAGCTTATGTCCGATGGGACTATGGTCCATCTAGGAGCCACTCATTAGAAATATATTATTTTGTCGAAGGGAGAAGATTTGATGTCGACGGAAGCCATCGTCGAAAAATACATGACCGCAGCGACAAAGCGTTTCCTCGGCTCATGCGACTCGCTGAGCGCAACGCCGGGAGACGATGGCATAGTATTCGAATTCTCAGTCTCAGGAGTGCTTTCTAGGCTGGAGGTCCATACAGGCAACGTCACGCCGACGAAGGTGCGTTCCGCCTTTGTTGAACTTGGGATGGAAATTCGTAGACTAAGCAGGATCCGGGACGGAGAGATTGTGGCCGAGCCACTCACCTTGAACTATAGGATCTTCGAGTTGGCGGCCGTCGGCGTGACATGATCGCCATAGGCGATCCGCTCCAGGATCCGCAGCAGCCTGGCCTTGGGCGTGTTCATCGTCGCCTCGTCCTTCCTGCCGAAGGCGCCAACGCCGTCCCCGCGAGCGGATCGTTCACTGCGAGGCCAAGGGCGCGGCGCTTCATCGACCGCGCCGCCAGCGACACGTT
>NZ_VFUV01000035.1:0-18107 GCF_006441315.1 Mesorhizobium sp. B2-4-19
AGATCGAGGAGCGCTCGGCGTCGGTGTTGGTGCGGGCGCTTGTGCCTCGGGTGCCGAAGGCGGTGCTGGCGCCGGCGGCGGCCTTGTCGAGGCCTCGAACTGCTGGGGTGTCAGAATGTCGACCGACACCCGTTCCTCGTCCAGCCGCTTCGGCCGCTTTGGCAGCGGCATGAGCGCCAGCATCGCGGCCAGCAGGGCGTGGAGAGCTACCGAGGTTGAGATGCCCCATGGCGAGGCCTCCCTTCGAGCCGTGACGACCACCGGGCCGCGCAATTCTGTTATTCCCGTTCCTTGCGCAGCTTCGCCCAATAGTCGAGCCGCTTCCTGATGTCGCGCTCGAAACCACGCTCGGGCGGATCATAGAAGGTCTGGCGGCCCATCTTCTCTGGAAAATAGTCCTGGCCCGAAAAGGCGTCCGGCTCATCATGATCGTAGCGATAGCCCGCGCCGTAATCCTCTTCCTTCATCAGCTTGGTCGGCGCGTTGAGGATATGCTTCGGCGGCAGCAGCGAGCCATGCTGCTTGGCTGCCTGCGTCGCCGCCTTGAAGGCGGTGTAGACGGCATTGGATTTGGGCGCGGTGGCGAGATAGACGGTGGCCTCGGCAAAGGCGAGCTCGCCTTCCGGAGAGCCCAGATAGTCGTAGGCGTCCTTGGCGGCATTGGCGACGACCAGCGCCTGCGGATCGGCTAGGCCGATGTCTTCCATCGCCATGCGCACCAGCCGGCGGCCGAGATAGAGCGGATCCTCGCCGGCGTCGAACATGCGGGCGAGATAGTAGAGTGCCGCATCGGGATCGGAACCGCGCACCGATTTGTGCAGCGCCGAGATCAGATTGTAGTGCCCGTCCTGGCCCTTGTCGTAGATCGGCGCGCGGCGCTGGACGATGCGCTGCAGCCCTTCGGGATCAAAGACCTCACCGGGCTTGGCGGCGCGCCAGACTTCCTCCGCGAGGGTCAGCGAGGCGCGGCCGTCGCCGTCGCTCATGCGGATCAGCATGGCGCGGGCCTCGTCGTCGAGCGGCAGCGCCCTGCCCTCCGTCTCCTCCGCCCGCACCATCAGCTTGGCGATGCTCTCCTCGCCGAGCGAATGGAAAACCATGACGCGCGCGCGCGACAACAGAGCCGCGTTGAGCTCGAAGGACGGGTTTTCGGTCGTGGCGCCGACCAGGACCACTGTCCCATCCTCCATGACAGGAAGAAAGGAGTCCTGCTGGGCGCGGTTGAAGCGATGGATCTCGTCGACGAAAAGCAGGGTCTGGCGGCCGTTGGCGCGGCGCAGCTTGGCCGTCTCGAACACTTTCTTCAGGTCGGCGACGCCGGAAAACACCGCCGATATCTGCTCGAAGGCAAGGCTGGTCTCGCCGGCGAGCAGCCTTGCCACCGTGGTCTTGCCGGTGCCCGGCGGCCCCCAGAAAATCATCGAGCCGAGTGAGCCCGAGCCGATCAGCCGCGTCAGCGCGCCATCGGGGCCGGTCAGATGCTCCTGGCCGACGACCTCGCCAAGATTTCTCGGCCGCAGCCTATCGGCCAGCGGCCGACCGGGCGGCGCCTTTTCCGGTTCATCGACACTGAACAGATCGGCCATGTACTTCTTTTGGTTTGGAGCGCGATCCCTTCAGATCGAACTCAGTAACGCAACACCTGGCGCAGTATCTGCCCGCCGCGTTCGACGGTAAAGCGCCACCAGCGCGTATCCTGCTGGGCGACCTGCGCCAGCGTCGCGGCGGTATCGATGGTGGTGCCGTTGACCTCGCGCACGATGTCGCCCGGCATGAAGCCGAAATCGGCGGCCGGCGAATCGCGGTTGATATCGATCACCGTCACGCCCTTGAGATCGGTGCGCAGGCCAAGCTTCTGGGCAAGGCGCGGCGACAGTTCCGCAACCTTGGCGCCCGAGAACGGGCTGCGGCCGTGCAGCGTCACTTCCGAGGCTTTCGCACCTTCCGGCGCGCGCTCCAGCGCGATGTCCATGGCTGCCTGCTGGCCCTTGGTCAGGATCGCGAAATTCGCCTTGGTGCCGATCGACAGCGTCGCCATGCGATAGTCCAGCGCCTCGATGCTCTCGACCGGCTTGCCGTTGATCTGCAGCACGACATCGCCGGCCTTCAGCCCGGCCTTGCCGGCTGGCCCAGTGGCATCGACCGAAGACACCAGCGCGCCGGTCGGCTTTTCCATGCCGAGCGATTCGGCGATCTGCGGCGTTACCGCCTCGAACTCGGCACCGATATAGGGGCGTTCGAAGAAATCGAGGCCGGCCTTGGCCGCATCGGCAAAAGCCCGCACCATGTTGGCGGGAATGGCAAAGCCGATGCCGATCGAGCCGCCGCTGCGGCTGTAGATGGCGGTGTTGATGCCGACCAGCTGGCCGCCCATGTTGATCAGCGCGCCGCCGGAATTGCCGGGATTGATCGCCGCGTCGGTCTGGATGAAATAGCCCGAATCCGAGACGCCGATATGGCTGCGGGCAAGCGCCGAGACAATGCCGCTGGTAGTGGTCTGGCCGACGCCGAAGGGGTTGCCGATGGCCAGCACCAAGTCGCCGACCTCAAGCGCGTCGGAATCACCAATGGCGATGACCGGGAACGGCTTGTCGGATTCGATCTTGAGCACGGCAAGATCGAGCGTCTCGTCCTTGAGCATCACCTTGCTGGTGAATTCGCGCCCGTCGGCGGTCGCCACCTTGACCTCGTCGGCATCCTTGATGACATGGAAATTGGTGACGATGACACCAGTCGGATCGACAAGCACGCCCGAGCCGAGCGAAGACTGGGCGCGCGGCTGGGCACGGCCGAAAAACTCCTCGAAGAACGGATCGCCTTCAAAAGGCGATGTGATCTTGGCCGTCTGAGAAGCATAGACGTTGACCACGGCCGGCGCGGTCTGCTTGACCAGCGGCGCGAACGAAAGCTGCACCTCCTCGCGGCCGAACGGCACGCGCTTGTCAGGCCCTGAGGTGGCGTTCTTGCCTTCGACGCCATGCAACAGATCGGTCAGCACATCGGAGAGACCGGGATCGGCGGGCTTTGCGGCATCTTCGGCCAGCGCCTGCCGGACTGCCGGTGCGGCTGCGAACACCATGAAGGCGCAGAGCAGAACAAGGGACAGTCTTTTGGCGCGCATTCGCGAATCCTCCAAGGCAAGTTCGGGCGCATTGTCCCGACGATTGTGCAAAATGAAAGGCTAAGCCGCTGAAATCCGATTATTTTCGCGCCGGCAGATCGTTTAGGTCACGCCTTGGCGCGCGCAGAACATGAAAAAGGGGCCCGCGGGCCCCTCCAATTCATTCCGGAAAGACGGGCCTTATGCGGCCGCGACTTCCGTGTCGGTGCCTTCGGCTTCGAGGCGGGCGCGGTCGCCGGCGCCCTTGGCATCCGTGTCGCGATCGACGAACTCGATGACGGCCATCGCGGCGTTGTCGCCGTGACGGAAGCCTGCCTTCATGATGCGCAGATAGCCGCCGTTGCGAGTGGCGTAGCGCGGAGCGATGGTGTCGAACAGGCGCTTGACGACGCCTTCATTGCCGATCTGCGCGATCACCTGGCGGCGGGCGTGCAGGTCGCCGCGCTTGCCGAGCGTCACCAGCTTCTCGACGATCGGACGCAGGTCCTTCGCCTTCGGCAGGGTGGTGACGATCTGCTCGTGCTCGAGCAGCGACACGGCGAGGTTGGCGAACATCGACTTGCGATGGCTAATGCTTCGGGCGAAGCGACGGCCTTTGAAACCGTGGCGCATGGCTCTTTTCCTTCTTCAGTTGTTCAAGAGGCCAAGGCCTCTGATGGTTTTCCGCATGACCGTCGGATCGAGCGGCCCACGCCGCCGATCCTTGGAATTCATGCTCAATATTGGTCTTCGTAACGCTTGGCGAGGTCTTCGATGTTTTCCGGCGGCCAGTCCGGCACTTCCATACCGAGGTGCAGGCCCATCGCCGCGAGCACTTCCTTGATCTCGTTCAGCGACTTGCGGCCGAAGTTCGGGGTGCGAAGCATCTCGGCTTCGGTCTTCTGGATGAGATCGCCGATGTAGACGATGTTGTCGTTCTTCAGGCAGTTGGCCGAACGCACCGAAAGCTCGAGTTCGTCGACCTTCTTGAGCAGCGCCGGATTGAAGGCGAGCTCGGTGACGGCTTCGGCGGCGACTTCCTTCTGCGGCTCGTCGAAGTTGACGAACAGGCCAAGCTGGTCCTGCAGGATGCGAGCGGCGAAAGCCACCGCGTCCTCGCCCGAGATCGAACCGTCGGTCTCGATGGTCATGGTCAGCTTGTCATAGTCGAGAACCTGGCCCTCGCGGGTGTTCTCGACCTTGTAGGAGACCTTCTTGACCGGCGAATAGAGGCTGTCAACCGGGATCAGGCCGATCGGCGCGTCCTCGGCGCGGTTGCGCTCGGCCGGCACGTAGCCCTTGCCGGTGTCGACGGTGAATTCCATGCGGATTTCAGCGCCTTCGTCCAGCGTGCAGATGACGTGATCGGGGTTGAGGATCTCGACGTCGCCAACCGTCTGGATGTCGCCGGCGAGAACCGCACCCGGTCCCTGCTTGCGCACGACCATGCGCTTGGGGCCATCGCCTTCCATGCGGATGGCGATTTCCTTGATGTTCAAGACGATGTCGGTCACGTCCTCGCGCACACCGGCGATGGACGAGAATTCATGCAGAACGCCGTCGATCTGCACGGCGGTCACGGCCGCACCGCGCAGCGAAGACAGAAGCACGCGGCGCAGCGCGTTGCCGAGGGTGAGACCAAAGCCGCGCTCGAGCGGCTCGGCGACCAGCGTGGTCAGCGTCTTCTTTTTCGACGAGAACTCGATCTTGTTCGGCTTGATCAGTTCCTGCCAATTTTTCTGGATCATGATGCTTTCCTTCCGTTGACCCGCCACCATCCAATCGTGGCGGGCGACCTGGAATACCGCGGAGGAACGCCCCTGTGGGCGTTCGCGCGGCGTTCGGTAATTTCTTAGACGCGGCGCTTCTTGCGCGGGCGGCAGCCATTGTGCGGGATCGGCGTCACGTCACGGATCGAAGTGATGGTGAAGCCGGCCGCCTGCAGGGCGCGCAGTGCCGATTCACGACCGGAGCCAGGTCCGCAGACCTCGACTTCGAGCATGCGCATGCCGTGTTCCTGGGCCTTCTTGGCGACGTCCTCGGCAGCCATCTGGGCGGCGAACGGGGTCGACTTGCGCGAACCCTTGAAGCCTTGGGCACCGGCCGACGACCAGGCAATCGAATTGCCCTGCGCGTCGGTGATGGTGATCATCGTGTTGTTGAAGGTCGAATTGACGTGGGCAACGCCCGACGAGATATTCTTGCGTTCGCGACGGCGAACACGAGCGGCTTCCTTGGCCATGGTATTCCTTTCAGTTGATCTCTACACCGCCGTAATGCCAGCGGCTCCACCTGGAAAGCGAGTAGTGAATTGGTGAGTAGTGACGAGACGCAGGCGTTGACGCTGCTTCTCACTACTCACCACCGACTACTCACTTCAAATTACTTCTTCTTGCCGGCGATCGACTTGGCCGGACCCTTGCGGGTGCGTGCATTGGTGTGCGTGCGCTGGCCGCGGACCGGCAGCGAGCGACGGTGACGCAGGCCGCGGTAGCAGCCGAGGTCCATGAGACGCTTGATGTTCATCGACACTTCGCGGCGCAGGTCGCCTTCGACCTGGTAGTCACGGTCGATGGTCTCGCGGATCTGCAAGACTTCCGCGTCGGTCAGCTGGTTGACGCGGCGCTCGGCCGGGATGCCGACCTTGTCGACGATCTCCTGGGCGAACTTCTTGCCGATGCCGTGAATGTACTGAAGCGCGATGACGACGCGCTTGTTGGTCGGAATGTTGACGCCGGCTATACGAGCCATGTTCTTTCCTTCTCCATGTGGGCCGACCAACCTTTCAAACAAGGCAGGCCTGGCGCTGTCAAAGTTGCCCCGCGTCCGGTGGAGGCCGGCCCTTGCGGGAGTTTCCAGTTCAAAGCGACTGCCTTGCCCTTGCGGACAAGCAAAGTTCGCACCTGATAGGAAGACGCGCCGCCATACCGCAGCGGGCCGCTCCCGTCAAGCCTAATCTTTAAATTCCCTTACAGCGCCTCGGCGGCCGCCGTGAGCAGGGCCTCGATCTCGGCGGTCACCGCGTCGATGCTGGCCATGCCGTCGACCGTCTTGAGCTTGCCTTTGGCATAATAATAGCCGGTCAGCGGAGCGGTCTTCTTGTAGTACTCGCGCAGGCGTTCCTCGAACACCGCGGGATTGTCATCCTTGCGCACCGGTTGCCCGGCGGCCTTGGCGTCCTCGGCGCGCTTGACGATGCGGCCGACCAGGGCCCTGTCGTCGACGACCAGTTCGATGACCGTGTCGAGGCCGATGCCACGCTCAGAAAGCATCGATTCAACCGCATCGGCCTGCACCAGCGTGCGCGGGTAGCCGTCGAGGATGAATCCCCTGGCGCAGTCGGCCTGGTCGATCCGTTCGGCGACGATGGCGTTGACGATGGCGTCGGACACCAGTTCACCGGCATCCATCACCGCCTTGGCACGCTTGCCGACTTCCGAACCGGCCTGAACGGCGGCACGCAGCATGTCTCCCGTCGAGAGTTGGGGTATGCCGTGTTTTTCTACCAGTCTTTGTGCTTGTGTCCCCTTGCCCGCCCCTGGCGGCCCAAGCAAAATCAACCTCATCTGGCTTTCTTCCCCCCGCGCAGCTTCGACTTCTTGATCAGGCCTTCATACTGGTGCGCGATCAGGTGGCCCTGAATCTGCGCAACCGTATCGAGCGTGACACTGACCACGATCAGAAGCGATGTGCCACCAAGGTAGAATGGTACGCCAGTCGCCGAGATCAGGAACTCCGGCAGCAGGCACACCAGCACCAGATAGATGGCGCCGACGACGGTGATGCGGGTGAGAACGTAATCAATGTAATCGGCGGTGCGCTCGCCCGGACGGTAGCCCGGGATGAAGCCCGAATGCTTCTTGAGCTGATCGGCGGTGTCCTTCGGGTTGAAGACAATCGCTGTGTAGAAGAAGGCGAAGAAGACGATCATCGCCGCGTAGAACGCCATGTAGAGCGGCTGGCCGTGGCCGAGCGAGGCCAGGATGGTGCTCGCCCAGGCGGGCATGTTGGTGGTCTGCGAGAAGCCGGCGACTGTGGCCGGCAGCAGGAGCAGCGACGAAGCGAAGATCGGCGGGATGACGCCCGACGTGTTGAGCTTCAGCGGCAGATGCGAGGTGTCGCCCTGGAACATGCGGTTGCCGACCTGGCGCTTCGGATACTGGATCAGCAGGCGGCGCTGGGCGCGCTCGAAGAACACGATGAGCGCGATGACGACGATAGCCAGGACGATGATCGCCAGGATCAGGCCGGTCGACAGGGCGCCGGTGCGGCCAAGTTCCAGCGTGCCGGAAATGGCATGCGGCAGGCCGGCGACGATGCCGGAGAAGATGATCAGCGAAATGCCGTTGCCGATGCCGCGCGCGGTGATCTGCTCGCCGAGCCACATCAGGAACATGGTGCCGCCGACCAGCGTGACGACGGTCGAGACGCGGAAGAACATGCCCGGATCGCTGACGATGCCGTTGCCGTTCTCCAGTCCCACCGAAATGCCATAGGCCTGCACCAGTGCTAAAAGCACGGTGCCGTAGCGCGTGTACTGGTTGATGACCTTGCGGCCCTGTTCGCCTTCCTTCTTCAGCGCTTCCAGCGACGGAATGACCGAGGTCATCAGCTGCATGATGATGGAGGCGGAGATGTAAGGCATGATGCCGAGCGCGAAGATCGCCATGCGCTGCACGGCGCCGCCGGCGAACATGTTGAACATGCCGAGCACGCCCTTGCTCTGCGAGGAGAAGGCGTGGGCGAAGGCGTCGGGGTTGATTCCGGGAAGCGGAATGTAGGTGCCGAGGCGGTAGACGAGCAGCGCGCCAATGGTGAACCAGATGCGTTTCTTCAGGTCCTCCGCCTTGGCGAAGGCCGAGAAATTCAGATTCGAGGCTAGTTGTTCAGCAGCCGAAGCCATGCCTGATTCTCCGCTTGGTAACGCTTGATGGCCCGTGAGGTCAGGCGGTGCGTTTCACCGAAGCTCACGAGATAAGCTCCGGGCTCTAAACATGCAAGCGGCCGCGTTGACGCGGCCGCTTAATTGAGCAGATCAAAGCACAATCGTAAGCAAAAACGGGATCCCGCTCTTGCCGATCGCGCTTCAAATTGCCGTTACTCGGCAGCCGCCTTTTCCGGCAACTTGACCGAGCCGCCGGCCTTTTCGATCTTCTCGATCGCCGCCTTGGAAGCGCCGGCGACGTCGAAGGCAAGCTTGGCCTTCAGTTCGCCATCGGACAGCACGCGAACGCCATCCTTGACGCGGCGGATGACGCCGGCGGCGACAAGCGCCTCAGCGGTCACGGTTGCCTTGGCGTCGAGCTTCTTGGCGTCGACGGCTTCCTGGATGCGGGCCAGCGACACGACGACGAAGCTCTTGGCGAAGATATTGTTGAAGCCACGCTTCGGCAGGCGCCGGTAGAGCGGCATCTGGCCACCCTCGAAGCCGTTGACGGCGACGCCGGAGCGCGCCTTCTGACCCTTGACGCCGCGACCGGCGGTCTTGCCCGAGCCGGAACCGATGCCGCGGCCGAGACGCTTCTTGGAATGCGTCGCGCCGTCCTTGTCACGCAGATCATTGAGTTTCATCTGAGTTCTCCTGCGCTTTGGCTCAGCCCTCGTCCACGACGCGGACGAGATGCTGAACGGCGGCGATCATGCCGCGCACGGAAGGCGTATCTTCCAGCGTGCGCTGCTTGTGCATCTTGTTGAGGCCGAGGCCGACCAGCGTCGCGCGCTGCTCCTTCGGACGGCGGATCGGCGAACCGATCTGCTCAACGGTGATGGTCTTGGTTGCTTTCTTGGCCATGGTCAAAATCCCTGGTCAGATCAACTATTCTTCAGCCGCAACGGCGGTGCCGCGGCGGGCCTGAAGGGTCGAATACTTGATGCCGCGTGCGGCAGCCACATCCTTGGGATGCATCTGGCTCTTCAGCGCGTCGAAGGTGGCGCGAACCATGTTGTAGGGGTTCGACGACCCCATCGACTTGGCGACCACGTCATGCATGCCGAGCGTCTCGAAAACGGCGCGCATCGGGCCGCCGGCGATGATGCCGGTACCCTGCTTGGCGGCGCGCAGCAGAACGCGTCCGGCGCCCCAGCGTCCCTCGACGTCGTGATGCAGCGTACGGCCCGAGCGCAGCGGCACGAAGATCATGTCGCGCTTGGCCGATTCGGTTGCCTTGCGGATGGCTTCCGGCACTTCGCGTGCCTTGCCGTGACCAAAGCCGACGCGGCCCTTCTGGTCGCCGACCACGACGAGTGCGGCGAAGCCGAAGCGACGGCCACCTTTGACGACCTTGGCGACGCGATTGATGTGGACCAGCTTGTCCACCATGCCGTCGTCGCGCTCTTCGCGCTCGCGGCCGCGGCCGCCTTCCCTACGTTCCTGTGCCATATCCTGTTCCTTGTTCTTTTCCGGAAGCACGGGTTGCTGATTGCCGGCGCCGCTTTGGGTCGCCGACGGTGAAAGATTAGAAGCTCAGACCGCCTTCGCGGGCAGCTTCAGCCAAAGCCTTGACGCGGCCGTGATAGATGTACGGGCCACGATCGAAGACGACTTCCTTGACGCCGGCCTTGGTGGCGCGCTCGGCGATCAGCTTGCCGATCGCGGCGGCGGCGGCCGTGTCAGCGCCGGTCTTGAGCGAACCCTTGAGGTCCTTCTCGAGCGTCGAAGCGGCGGCGATGGTGTGGCCCTTGGCGTCGTCGATCACCTGGACATAGATGTTCTTCGAAGTGCGGTGAACCGACAGGCGCGGACGCTCGCCGGCGACCTTCCTGATCTGGCGGCGAACGCGCTGCGCACGGCGCTGCGTGGATTCCTTGGTACCCATAATGGTCTTCCTTGCCTTCAAAAAACGGGGGCCGCCATGTGCGGTAGGCGAAAGCGCCTCCCGCGGCCGCTCCCCGCGGCGTTACACTTCCTTGGCGTTGTCCTTTCCGAAAAGCCAGCGACTTTTCAGGACCAGGCCCACTACTTCTTCTTGCCTTCCTTGCGGACGATCTTCTCGCCAGCATAGCGGACACCCTTGCCCTTGTAGGGCTCCGGACCGCGATATTCGCGGATCTCGGCGGCGACCTGGCCAACCTGCTGCTTGTCGATGCCGGTCACGGTGATTTCCGTCGGCTTCGGCACAGCGATGGTGACCCCGGCCGGCGTCTCATAGACGACGTCATGGCTGAAGCCAAGAGCCAGCTGCAGGTTCTTGCCCTGCATGGCGGCGCGATAGCCGACGCCGGTGATCTCGAGCTTCTTCTCGAAGCCGTCCTTGACGCCATGCAGGATGTTGACGATCTGCGTGCGCGACATGCCCCACTTGGAGCGGGCGGTCTTGGTCTGGTCGCGCGGCTGGACAGCGATCTCGCTGCCTTCCATCTTGACCAGGACTTCGTCGTTCACCACGAACTTCAGCTCGCCCTTGGGGCCCTTCGCCGTCACGGTCTGGCCGTTGACGGTCGCGGTCACGCCCTGCGGCAGCGAAACGGGTTTCTTTCCAATACGAGACATTTTGTTGTCCTCGTCACTTCTCTTGTTTCAGGTCTCTGTCTTCGGAACGATCCGAAGACCGGATTCCAATTTGCGGTCGCTGCCAGATCAGAAGATCTGGCAGAGGATCTCGCCGCCGACGTTCTGTTCGCGGGCTTCGTGATCGGCCATCACGCCCTTCGGCGTCGAAAGGATGGCGATGCCGAGGCCGTTGGCGACGTGCGGGATCGACTTGGCCGAGACGTAAACGCGGCGGCCCGGCTTCGAGACGCGGGCGATTTCGCGCACGACCGGCGCGCCGTCGAAATACTTCAGCTCGATTTCGATCTCGGACTTGCCGTTGTCGAAGTCGGTCTGGCTGTAGTCGCGGATATAGCCTTCAGCCTTCAGCACGTCGAGGACGCGGGTGCGCAGACGCGAGGCCGGCGTCGAGACACTCGACTTCTTGCGGCCGTAGGCGTTGCGGATGCGGGTCAGCATATCGCCGAGAGGATCACTCAATGACATGTTATATCCTCCTTACCAGCTCGACTTGACCAGGCCCGGGATCTGGCCGTTGTTGCCGAGATCACGAAGCGCGATGCGCGATACTTTGAGCTTGCGATAGTAGGCACGCGGACGGCCGGTGACTTCGCAGCGGTTGCGGATGCGGATCTTGGCCGAGTTGCGCGGCAGGGCAGCAAGCTTGAGCTGAGCGCGGAAGCGCTCCTCCATCGGCTTGGACTGATCCATGATGATCGCCTTCAGGGCAGCGCGCTTGGGACCGTACTGGTCGGCAAGCTTGCGGCGCCTGTTGTTCTTCTCGACTGAGCTGGTCTTTGCCATTTCAGATTTTTCCTTTTCTCGCTGCCGTTACTGGCGGAAGGGGAAGTTGAAAGCCTTGAGCAATGCCCTGGCTTCGTCGTCCGTCTTCGCAGTCGTACAAACGATGACGTCCATGCCCCAGATCTGATCAACCTTGTCGTAGTTGATCTCCGGGAACACGATGTGTTCCTTGATGCCCATGGCGTAGTTGCCACGGCCATCGAAGCTCTTCGGATTCAGTCCGCGGAAGTCGCGGACGCGCGGCAGCGCGATGTTCACGAGGCGGTCGAGAAACTCGTACATGCGTTCCTTGCGCAGCGTGACCTTGGCGCCGATCGGCATGTTCTCGCGGACCTTGAAGCCGGCGATCGAATTGCGGGCGCGGGTGACGACGGCCTTCTGGCCGGCGATCAGCGCCAGGTCTTCGGCCGCGACCGAAGGCTTCTTCGAATCGGCGGTCGCTTCGCCGACACCCATGTTCAGCACGATCTTGTCGAGGCGCGGAACCTGCATGTCGTTGTCGTAGCCGAACTGCTCCTGCAGCGCCTTGCGGATGGTCTCGTTGTAGACCTGCTTCAGACGCGGCGTGTTGGTGGCAGTCGCCTGCTTGCTTTGAGCCTTAGCCATTGATGACTTCTCCCGAGCGCTTGGCGACGCGCACCTTCTTGCCGTCCTTCTGGAAGATGAAACCGACGCGGGTCGGCTTGCCATCCTTGGGGTCGGCCAGCGCGATGTTCGACAGCTGGATCGGCGCTTCCTTGGTGATGATCCCGCCCTCTTGGGACTGGGTCTGCTTCTGGTGACGACGGATCATGTTGACGCCGCGCACCAGCGCGGTGTCATCCTTCGGCTGAACCGAGAGGACTTCGCCCGAACGGCCCTTGTCCTTGCCGGCCAGCACGACGACCTTGTCGCCTTTTCTAATCTTTTGCATTGGTCCGGCTCCTTACAGCACTTCAGGCGCGAGCGAGATGATCTTCATGTGGTTCTTGGCGCGGAGTTCGCGCGGAACCGGTCCGAAGATACGCGTGCCGATCGGCTCTTTCTTGTTGTCGACGAGAACGGCCGCGTTCTTGTCGAAACGGATCACGCTGCCGTCCGGGCGGCGGATGTCCTTGGCCGTGCGAACCACGACCGCCTTCATCACATCGCCCTTCTTAACGCGGCCGCGCGGAATGGCTTCCTTGATGGACACCACGATGATGTCGCCCACGGAAGCGTATTTCCGCTTCGAGCCGCCCAGCACCTTGATGCACATGACACGACGCGCGCCGGAATTATCCGCCACGTCGAGGTTTGTTTGCATCTGAATCATGACTGGCCGCCTTCTTCTTTTCTAACGGGACGGGCTCGAAGCCCCTCCCCGGTCTGTCCAAAATTCGTTGTTTACGCCCAGAGGTCAGGCTTGGTCCGAAGACACGACGATCCAGCGCTTGTCCTTGGAAATCGGCTTCGATTCCTGGATGAACACCTGATCGCCAACCTTGTGGGCGTTGTTCTCGTCGTGCGCCTTGTACTTCTTGGTCATGCGCACGGTCTTCTTCATCACGGGATGCGTGAAGCGCCGTTCGACCTTGACGACAACCGTCTTCTCGTTCTTGTCGCTGACGACGGTGCCCTGCAGAATGCGCTTTGGCATGGTTTTCGTCCTTAAGCCTTCTTGGCCGCGGACTTTTCCGCAGCGATGGTCTTGATACGCGCAATGTCCTTACGAACCTGCCTCACGCGCGCGGTCTTCTCGAGCTGGCCGGTGGCCTTCTGGAAGCGCAGGTTGAACTGCTCCTTCTTCAGGCTGGCCAAATCGTCGGTCAGCTGGTCCTGGGTCTTGGTCCGGATGTCTTCGGCTTTCATGATCAGCCCGTCCTTATTCTGCGATGCGCTGTACGAAGCGCGTCCTGACCGAGAGCTTGGCCGCGCCGAGACGCAGCGCCTCACGGGCGGTTTCTTCACTGACGCCGTCGATCTCGAACATGATGCGGCCCGGCTTGACGCGCGCCGCCCAGTAGTCGACGGCACCCTTGCCCTTGCCCATGCGGACTTCGGTCGGCTTCGACGTGACCGGCAGATCCGGGAAAATACGGATCCAGACACGGCCGGCACGCTTCATTTCACGAGTGATCGCGCGGCGGGCCGCCTCGATCTCACGCGCGGTGACGCGGTTCGGCTCAAGCGCCTTCAGCCCGAAACCACCGAAATCCAGGTTGGTGCCGCCCTTTGCGGTACCATGGATACGGCCCTTGAACTGCTTGCGGAACTTTGTGCGCTTTGGCTGCAGCATCGTTCTAACTCCAAATTCCTAAATGTCTCAGGCGTTTTCGCGACGACGACCGCGTTCGCGATCACCACCACCGCCATGCGCAGCATCACCCTCGGTCGCGCGACGTTCCGAAGCCATCGGGTCGTGCTCGAGGATCTCGCCCTTGAATACCCAGACCTTGACGCCGCAGATGCCGTACGCCGTATGCGCTTCGGCCGTGCCGTAGTCGACATCGGCGCGCAGCGTGTGCAGCGGCACGCGGCCTTCGCGGTACCACTCCATGCGGGCGATTTCAGCGCCGCCGAGACGGCCCGAGCAGTTGATGCGGATGCCTTCGGCACCGAGGCGCATCGCCGACTGCACGGCGCGCTTCATGGCACGGCGGAACGCGATACGGCGCTCGAGCTGCTGGGCGATCGACTGGGCGACCAGGGTCGCGTCGATTTCAGGCTTGCGCACTTCGACGATGTTGAGGTGCGTCTCGGACTTCGTCATCTCCATCAGCTTCTTGCGAAGCTTCTCGATGTCGGCGCCCTTCTTGCCGATGATCAGACCCGGGCGCGCGGCATGGATGGTGACGCGGCACTTCTTGTGCGGGCGCTCGATCACGACCTTGGAGATCGCGGCCTGCTTGAGTTCCTTCTCAAGATACTTGCGGATCTTGATGTCCTCATGCAGCAGCTTGCCGTACTCGCCGGTGTTCGCGAACCAGCGCGAATCCCAGGTGCGGTTGATGCCGAGGCGAAGACCGATCGGATTGACTTTCTGGCCCATTATGCGGCCTCCCCTTTTTCTTCGACTTCACGAACGACGATCGTGAGGTGCGAGAACGGCTTCTCGATACGGCTGGCACGACCACGGCCACGAGCGTGGAAGCGCTTCATGACGATCGACTTGCCGACATAGGCTTCCGCCACGATCAGCGCATCGACGTCGAGGTCGTGGTTGTTTTCCGCGTTGGCAATCGCCGATTCCAGCGTCTTCTTGACCGTGCCGGAAATCCGCTTGGCCGAGAATTCGAGATCGGAAAGCGCTGTCGCGACCTTCTTGCCGCGGATCAGCGCGGCAACGAGGTTCAGCTTCTGCGGGCTGATACGGATCGTGCGCAACACGGCGCGCGCTTCGTTGTCAGCAAGCCTGCGCGGAGCTTTGGCCTTGCCCATGATTATTTCCTCTTCGCCTTCTTATCCGCGCCGTGACCGTAATAGGTCCGCGTCGGAGCGAATTCACCGAACTTATGACCGACCATGTCCTCGTTCACCGAGACGGGAACATGCTTCTGGCCGTTGTAGACACCGAAGGTGAAGCCGACGAACTGCGGCAGGATGGTGGAGCGACGGCTCCACATCTTGATCACCTCATTGCGACCACCTTCACGAACCTTGTCCACCTTCTTGAGAAGGTAGCCGTCGATGAAGGGGCCTTTCCAAATAGAACGAGTCACTTGGCGTTACCTCTTCTTAGCTCTTGCGCTGATGGCGCGAGCGCAGGATGAACTTGTCGGTCGCCTTGTTGGACCGCGTCTTCTTGCCCTTGGTCGGCTTGCCCCACGGGCTGACCGGATGACGGCCACCGGAGGTGCGGCCTTCACCACCGCCATGCGGATGGTCGACCGGGTTCATGGTCACGCCGCGATTGTGCGGACGCTTGCCGCGCCAAACCGTGCGGCCGGCCTTGCCGTCGTTGATATTGCCGTGATCGGGGTTCGACACGGCACCGACGGTGGCCATGCAGGAGCCGTGAACGACACGCTGCTCGCCCGAGTTGAGGCGCAGGATCGCCATGCCCTGGTCGCGACCGACGAGCTGGGCGTAACCGCCGGCCGAACGGGCGACCTGGCCACCCTTGCCCGGCTTCAGCTCGATGTTGTGGACGATCGTGCCGACCGGCATCGAGGCAAGCGGCATCGCATTGCCCGGCTTCACGTCGACCGCTTCGCCGGCCACGATCTTGTCGCCGGCGGCAAGGCGCTGCGGGGCGATGATGTAGGACAGCTCACCATCGTCGTACTTGATCAGCGCGATGAAGGCGGTGCGGTTCGGATCGTATTCAATGCGCTCGACCGTGCCGACGACGTCGAACTTGCGGCGCTTGAAGTCGATGATGCGGTACGAACGCTTGTGACCACCGCCGATGAAGCGGGCGGTGATGCGGCCGTAATTGTTGCGGCCGCCCGACTTGGTCAGGCCCTCGGTCAGACCCTTGACGGGCTTGCCCTTGTAGAGGCCCGAGCGGTCGACGATGACCAGCTGGCGGGTGCTCGGCGTTACCGGGTTGAATTTTTTCAGTGCCATTGTTCTGTCCTCGCGGCCTTGCTCAGAGACCCGTCGCGACGTCGATCGACTGGCCGTCGGCCAGCGTCACAATCGCCTTCTTGACGTCGCTCTGGCGGCCGATCGTGCCGCGGAAGCGCTTGATCTTGCCCTTGCGGACAAGCGTGTTCACGGCCATCACCTTGACGCCGAACAGCGCTTCGACGGCGGCCTTGATTTCCGGCTTCGACGCCTTCTTGGCGACGTTGAAGACGACCTGGTTCTGCTCGGAAGCCATGGTCGACTTTTCGGTGATCGCCGGGCTGACGATCACGTCGTAGTGACGAAGGTCGGTCATTTAAAGCGCTCCTCGAGAGCCTCGACGGCGGCCTTGGAAAGGACCAGCGTGCCGCGGCGCAGAATGTCGTAGACGTTGATGCCCTGGATGGGCAGCACGTCGATGTTGGGAATGTTGGTCGCGGCCAGCTTGAAGTTCTTGTCAAGCTCGGCGCCACCGATCACCAGGGCATTGCTCAGGCCCAGCGTCGCGAAATTCGCGATCAGCGCCTTGGTCTTGGCTTCGGTCAACTTCAGCTCGTCGATGACGATGATCGACGCGCTCTTGGCCTTGGCCGAGAGAGCATGCTTCAAGCCCAGAGCGCGCACCTTCTTCGGCAGATCGTGCTCGTGGCTGCGAACGACCGGGCCGTGGGCCTTGCCGCCGCCGCGGAACTGCGGAGCGCGTGCCGAATGGTGACGGGCGCGGCCCGTACCCTTCTGCTTGTACATCTTGGCGCCGGTGCGCGCGATTTCGGCGCGGCCCTTGGCCTTGTGCGTGCCCTGCTGCTTCTTGGCAAGCTGCCAGCGCACGACGCGCTGCAGGATGTCCTCGCGCGGATCAAGGCCGAAAATCTCCTCGGAGAGTTTCACCTTGCCGGCGTCCTTGCCGCCAAGCGTTGTGATCTTGAGATCCATTATTCCGCTCCCTCTGTGGCCGGAGCCTCGTTCTTAGCAGCACTTCCTGCTGCAACTGGGCGGATCGCGGCGGGCTTCGGCGCATTGGCCGGCAGTGCCACCTTGGCCGCATCGCGGACCAGGATCCAGGCGCCCTTCGATCCGGGAACCGCTCCGCGGATCAGGATCAGGCCGCGGTCGGCATCGGTCGAGACGATCTCGACATTCTGCGTCGTCACGCGGGTATCGCCCATGTGGCCGGCCATCTTCTTGCCCTTGAACACCTTGCCGGGGTCCTGGCGCTGGCCGGTCGAACCGTGCGTACGGTGCGAGACCGAGTTACCGTGCGTCGCGCGGCCACCACCCATGTGGTGACGCTTGATGACGCCCTGGAAACCCTTGCCGATCGTCGTGCCCGTCACATCGACCTTCTGGCCGGCGACGAAGTGCTCGACGGTGATCTCGGCGCCGACATCGATCATGTTGTCGGCCGAGACACGGAACTCGGCAACCTTCGCCTTCGGCTCGACGGAAGCGGTCGCGAAATGGCCGCGCATCGCCTTCGACGTGTTCTTCACCTTGGCGAGGCCAACGCCGAGCTGAACGGCGGTGTAGCCATTCTTCTCCTGCGTGCGCTGCGCCACGACCTGGCAGTTCTCCATCTGGAGAACGGTGACGGGAACATGTTCCCCGGCATCGTTATAGATGCGGGTCATTCCCACCTTCTTTGCAATCACACCTGAACGCATCGGTTCAATTCCTTTAGAGTTCCGGGCCAGGGGCACCGCCCCTTACCGCGCTCTCATTCCCTTAGAGCTTGATCTCGACGTCGACGCCGGCGGCCAGATCGAGCTTCATCAAAGCATCGACGGTCTGCGGGGTCGGATCGACGATGTCGAGCAGACGCTTGTGCGTGCGCATCTCGAACTGCTCGCGGCTCTTCTTGTCGACGTGGGGCGACCGGTTCACCGTGAACTTTTCGATCCGCGTCGGCAGCGGAATGGGGCCGCGGACGTTTGCGCCGGTGCGCTTGGCCGTCGACACGATTTCCTTCGTCGAGGCGTCGAGCACGCGGTGATCAAACGCCTTCAGGCGGATGCGGATATTCTGTCCGTTCATGCGTCACTTCCTTGTTCTGGCGCGGCGCGGGCAACTTCCGCGCCCGCGACAGATCGGTTTAAGTCCAAATTACTCTTTGATGGTGACGACGATGCCGGCACCGACGGTGCGGCCGCCTTCACGGATGGCGAAGCGCAGCTTCTCTTCCATGGC
>NZ_VFUV01000036.1:0-17989 GCF_006441315.1 Mesorhizobium sp. B2-4-19
CCCAGCCTCCATTGGCTGGCGATAAAACCGGACAACTCATGTGCTACCTAATCCGGACAACTCATGTGCTTACGACACGCAGCGCACGGCGCAATTGCCGAAAAGCCAAAACATTGGTATGAGCCACGCCATGGAAGAGCTTTTTGGCGATCCGGCCTACAAGGGGTTCGTGCTGCAGGACAGAAAACGCCTGCCGTCGCGCTTCTCCGCGCGCGTCTGCGGCGCTTTGACCAGCCGACTTAGCTAGACCGCTTTCGCCGGGCCAAGGGCTTGCGGCGTTACACTCTTCCCATTCTCATATCGACGGATTTACGCACATGAGCGCACCGCGCACCCTCTACGACAAGATTTTCGACGACCACGTCGTCGACCGCCAGGACGACGGTACCTGCCTGCTCTATATCGACCGCCATCTGGTCCATGAAGTGACCAGCCCGCAGGCCTTCGAAGGCCTGCGCCTGAGCGGCAGAAAAGTCCGCCATCCGGAAAAGACGTTGGCCGTCGTCGATCACAATGTCTCGACCTCGCCCGAGCGCAAGTTCGGCATCAAGAACGAGGAAAGCCGCATCCAGGTCGAGGCGCTGGCCAAGAACGCCAAGGACTTCGGCGTCGAATATTATTCCGAGAACGATATCCGCCAGGGCATCGTCCACATCATCGGCCCAGAACAGGGCTTTACGCTGCCCGGCATGACCATCGTTTGCGGCGACAGCCACACTTCGACGCATGGCGCGTTCGGCGCGCTGGCGCACGGCATCGGCACGTCGGAAGTCGAGCATGTGCTGGCGACGCAGACGCTGATCCAGCGCAAGGCCAAGAACATGCTGGTGCGCGTCGACGGCCAGTTGCCGGAAGGCGTCACGGCCAAGGACATCATCCTTGCCATCATCGGCGAGATCGGCACTGCCGGCGGCACCGGCTACGTCATCGAATATGCCGGCGAGGCGATCCGCTCGCTGTCGATGGAAGGCCGCATGACGATCTGCAACATGTCGATCGAGGGCGGTGCGCGCGCCGGGCTGATCGCCGCCGACGAGACCACCTTCGCCTATGTCAAGGACAAGCCGCGCGCGCCGAAGGGCGCGGCCTGGGACGCCGCGCTCGCCTACTGGACGACGCTGCAGTCGGACGAAGGCGCGCATTTCGACAAGGTGATCGTGCTCGACGCGGCCAAGCTGCCGCCGATCGTTTCCTGGGGCTCCTCGCCCGAGGATGTCGTCTCCGTGCAAGGCATCGTGCCGAATCCGGACGATATCGCCGACGAGAACAAGCGCACCTCCAAGCAGCGGGCGCTGGACTATATGGGCCTGACGCCGGGCACCAGGATCACCGACATCGCGCTCGACCGTGTCTTCATCGGTTCCTGCACCAATGGCCGCATCGAGGATCTGCGCGCCGCCGCCAAGGTGATCGAGGGCAAGACCGTCAATCCGCGCGTCAACGCCATGATCGTGCCGGGCTCCGGCCTGGTCAAGGAACAGGCGGAAGCCGAGGGTCTCGACAAGATCTTCCTCGCCGCCGGTTTCGACTGGCGCGAGCCGGGTTGCTCGATGTGCCTTGCCATGAACGACGACCGGCTGAAGCCGCATGAACGCTGCGCCTCGACCTCGAACCGCAATTTCGAGGGAAGGCAGGGCTTCAAGGGCCGCACCCATCTGGTGTCGCCGGCCATGGCGGCGGCGGCGGCGATCGCCGGCCACTTCGTCGACATCCGCGACTGGAAATAACCTCCGGTCCACACGTTCCGATGCCGGACCCCGGACTGCATTGCGGTTCCGGGGTCTTTTTCATTTCGCGCGGTCCGCATATGCCTTCGGGCTTAACCGCTTGTTTGGGCTTGCGCCCTAAGGTCTTCCCGGACGTCAAGCGAGGGGAAGTCACCGTCCTTTGGACACCGGCCTGTTCATAGCGCTGCTCAATCCGACGATCGCGCTGGCCCTCGGCGCGGCCTTCTTCGTGCTGTGGGCCTATCAGCGTCACCGGCCCTATCTGGCCGTGCTGGCGCTCAGCTATTGTGTTTCGGCGCCCGGCTTTCTGTTCCAGTATTTCACCTTGCCCATCGGCATGGTGCTGACCAAGCTGGTGTCCAACATCTGCTTCGCCATCGCCGGCTGCTGCCTGTCGGGCGCCATCGTCGCCCGTTATGGCCGCAAGGTGCCCTATGTGGCGATCGGCGTGCTGGCCGGTGGCGGGCTGGCCTCGTTCTGCTGGTTCCTGTTCGTCGCGCCGGATCTCACCTGGCGTATCCTGGCGATGAATTTCGCCTTCGGCGGTCTAAGCCTTCTGGTCACCGCCGAATTGCGGCCGGTGCGCAACAACGGCCCGACCGAGAAGATCCTGTTCGTGCTGTCGCTGCTGTCGGGCCTCAACTTCTTCGTGCGAACCCTCGTCGTCGTCATCGCGCACGGACCGTTCACCAGCTATGACGGGTTCTACGGCTCGTCCTACTGGACGACGGCGCTGCTGTCGCATGCGCTGCTGTCGCTGCTCATCGCGCTTTGCCTGTTCACCGCCGCGGCCCTCGACGTCATGAAGGCCCTGAAGGCCGAGACGCACACCGATCCGCTTTCGGGCCTGCTCAACCGGCGCGGCTTCGAGGAGCGCGCGGCCCAGATCCTGCGGCATTGCGCGGTGGCAAGGTTCCCGGTGGCGCTGGTGCTGGCCGACCTCGATCATTTCAAGGCGCTCAACGATGTGCACGGGCATCCCGCCGGCGATCGGGTGATCGCCGATTTCGCCGCCAAGCTCCGGTCGGCCACCGGCGCGCGCGGCGCTGCCGGACGCATCGGCGGCGAGGAGTTCGCCGTGCTCCTGCCCTTGACCGATCTCGCCGCCGCGCGCCTGTTCGCCGAGGCTGTGCGCACGCTCTATTCGGCAGGCGGCGTCGACGGGCTTCCCGCCGACACCAAGGTCACCGCCAGTTTCGGCGTGGCGGCCCGCAGCGGCGAGGAAGCGCTGGAGCCGTTGATGCGCCGCGCCGACGAGGCGCTTTACAAGGCCAAGAAAAACGGCCGCGACAGTGTGCGCCTGTCGTACGAACGGTCCGAAACGCTGTTCGTACCGGAGCCGTCCAAGGCCGGCTGAAGCCGTACATGTTAACGTCTTTTTCGCCCGTCGGTGTTTAGGTGAGACACGGGGGGCGAAAGAGATGAGCGGCGCGAACTTCATCTTGTTGATCAATCTGTCGGTCGCCGGCCTGCTGGCGGCATCCTTCATGGCGGTCGCGTTTCATGATGTCGGGCGCGCCCCGGCGCGCTGGTTTGCTTGTGGCTATGTCCTGGGCATGGTCTATTCCGCGATCGAATTCAGCATTCCCGCCTTTAGCGATGCCCGGCTGCCGGTGGTCACCGCCTTCGCGGTTTTCCTTGGCGCAACAATAGCCTTCAACGTCGGACTGGCCCGCAAATACGGCGTCGCGCCGCCATGGTCGCCGATGCTGTTCTTCCTGGTCGCCGCCACCATCGTCGTCTATTTCGTGCAAGACCTGCCGCGCCAGTCGCAGGTGCGCATGATGGCCTACCAGCTCCCCTATGCCGTCATGCAATTCGTCGGATTGGCCATCGTCTGGTCGTCCAGGCAAAGGCGCGGCCGGCTCGATCGCATCCTGATGGCGGTGCTCGCCGCCAGCGGCGTGCAGTTCGCCTCAAAGCCGTTCATCGCGCATGCGCTCGGCGGCTGGGGCGCCAATCCGCAGGCCTATCTGCAAAGCAGCTACGCGCTGGTGTCGCAATCACTCGGCACCGTCTTTGCCCTGGCCGTGGCGCTGCTGACCCTGGCCATCCTTGTCCGCGACGTATTGGCCGAAGTGACGTCGAGATCGGAGACCGATACGCTGTCCAGACTGCTCAATCGCGGTGCTTTCACGCGCCAGGCCGAACAGGCCGTGCTTGGCGCCGTGCGGCAAGGCGTGCCGGTCGCGCTGGTCATCGCCGACCTCGATCATTTCAAGAGCATCAACGACAATTTCGGCCATGCCTCCGGCGACCGGGTGATCGAGACCTTTGCCGGTTTCCTGCGCGAAGCCGCCGCTGGGCACCATGTCGCGGGCCGCATCGGCGGCGAGGAATTCGCCATCATCCTGCCCGGAACCAATCTGGCCGCCGCCCGGCTGTTCGCCGAGGGCACGCGCAGCGCGTTCGGCGCGCTGCCCATCGACGGACTGCCGGCGGACAATCGCTGCACGGCGAGTTTCGGGGTTGCCGAACTTCATCCCGGTGAAACCACCGCCGATCTCATGCGGCGCGCCGACGAGGCGCTCTACCTGGCGAAGAATGCCGGGCGCGACTGCGTACGTGTCTCGGCCGGGCCGGGAGGCGAGTGGTCGTCCGGCGCAGTCGTCATCACTTCCAGGTCAGCATGATTTCG
Organism: Mesorhizobium sp. B2-4-19; assembly: GCF_006441315.1. Classification (NCBI taxonomy): domain Bacteria; kingdom Pseudomonadati; phylum Pseudomonadota; class Alphaproteobacteria; order Hyphomicrobiales; family Phyllobacteriaceae; genus Mesorhizobium; species Mesorhizobium sp. B2-4-19. Next base: position 4,366 of record NZ_VFUV01000036.1, read on the forward strand.
GTCGAGCCGTCATCCTGATCCATCTCTTCGCCGTTCCGTGAAACGGCGAATTGCTTTAGCGGCAGGGGCTGAGCTCCGGCATCTCGCCGTCGGAAAGCCCGTACATGTAGCTGCGCCCTTTGACGAAGACCGGCGGCCGGTAGCAATCGCCATAGCCTGAAATCTCGTCGGATTCGTTCTGGTAGATCACCTTGGGCTGGCCGGCGCTGGTGTAGTCGGCCAGCTTCTTGGCCAGCTTGCCTTGGCCGACGATGATGCGCTTGTAGCCGGCGGCGCTGTCGATGACGAGATTGCCGAAGGAATCGGCGTAGACGCGATCCTGGTGGCGCCCATTGGCCAGCGTGGGCGTCGCCAGACCGGCGAGCGAGACCGCCACCATAAGCGCCGAGAGGCGTGATCTGCTTGAGTTCGAACGCATGGTCTTCCCGATGGTTAGAGGCCAAAGCGCGTCGAGACGCGCTTTTTCATTACTTGTCTGGATGCATGTCGTTGCCCCAAAACCGCCGACGCACTTTTGGGCGAGATGCATGGCTCCTCGAATCAGAAATTAACCTTTTCTTAACCTTTGTTAAGAGGCCGCAGCTTTGCGCCGCGATGTCTCGTCAAACATGGTTAATTTCCGACTGGAGGGAAAACCCGATAGCCATCATTCGGCCATGCTTGGCGGCACCATCGCGGCCGGCATCGGATGGACCCAAAGGCAGCCTCGGGGCAACCTTGATCTTGGCGCAACATCGTGGCTAGTCTGCCGCGCGGGAGGACAGCATATGGGGTTACGCCGGACGGTTTGGGTGTCCGTTTTCCCGTTGCTTGCCGTCGTTGCGGCCTGTGTGCCGCAGGATGGCGCGCCGAAGGCGGCCAATGTCGTCTCGCCCGCGCCGGCTCAGCAGTCCATCGCAGCCGCGGCGCCCCCGGCATCGGCGCACCCAGCACCGGCAACCAGGATCACCACCGACCTCACCGCGCCGCGATCCACGGCGGGTACGGCAACCTATGGATGCGGCAATGGCAGCGCGATCACCATCCAGAATCTCGGCTCGTCGTTGCGTGTGATCGAGCCGAATGGCGCGATCGGGGAGTTTGCGGCGTCGCCCGCCAACCAGTCCAGCCGCTACCAGGAAGCCGCCACGCATAACGCAATCGTGATCGACGGGCGTGAGGCGTTGGTGATGAAGAGGGGCTCGACGCCGCAGACCTGCAAGCGCTAGGCCGCACGGCCAAGAAGTCGCTTATGCTGCACTGCAGCGATATCGAGCCGGCTTTGGGTCCTCCACCCCTAATCGATTGAAGCCCGAGCTGCCTTTTTGTCAGACTAAATGACGTTTCCAAAACGATTTTCTGGCTTTGACGCGGTGCAAAAAGAGCATTAGAAACCGCCTGTCCGAAGTCGCAACCGGAAGCGGCAATGCCGCATTTCCATCTGAGGCTAAATCGCGTCGCGCCGAAACGGATTCATGCGACGCGCTTTGGATTCTTGTTTTGTGCATGCCGTCCTCCAAAATCGAGGTCACTTTTGGGCGACATGCACGAAGACGCCGAACCTGGGGGAGCCATGAGCAAATCACCAGCCACCCGCGAATTCGCCAGACGTGAACGGCCGCTTTCGCCGCACCTGACGATCTACCGGCCGCCGATCACCATGACGATGTCGATCATCCATCGCATCACAGGCGGGGCGCTTTATTTCGGCACGCTGCTGGTCACGGTCTGGCTGATGGCGGCGGCGAGCTCTCAAGGCGTCTTCGACTGGGTCAACTGGGCCTTCGGCACGTGGCTCGGCCGGCTCATCCTGTTCGGCTACACCTGGGCGCTGATGCACCACATGCTGGGCGGCGTGCGCCACCTGGTCTGGGATATGGGCGCCGGGCTGGAAAAGCATACGGCCTCGAAGATCGCCTGGGCGACGCTTGTCGGCTCGGTGCTGCTCACCCTGCTGATCTGGATCGCCGGCTACATGGCGCGAGGAGCCTGATCATGAGCGGCAAGAACAACACCGACATGCGCACGCCGCTGGCGAAAGTCCGCGGCCTCGGCTCCGCCCGCGAAGGCACCGGCCATTTCTGGCGCCAGCGGCTGACCGCCATCGCCAACATCCCGCTGATGCTGTTCTTCGTCGGGTTCCTGATCGCGCTCAACGGTTCCGGCTATGCGGAAGTGCGCGCGGCGCTCGCCAATCCGTTCGTGGCGCTGATGCTGGCCCTGGTGCTCATCTCCGGGCTCATCCATATGCGGCTCGGCATGCAGGTAATCATCGAGGATTACATCACCAGCGAAGGCCTGAAGCTGGCGACGATCGCGCTCAACACATTTTTCACCGTAGCGGTCGGCGTCGCCTCGATCTTCGCCCTGCTCAAGCTGGCATTCGGAGGCTGAGTTGGCCAAGGACGCGAAATCAGCCAAAATGGCAGGTTATAATTTTGTCGACCACAAATTCGACGTGGTGGTGGTCGGCGCCGGGGGAGCGGGGCTGCGCGCCACCCTCGGCATGGCCGAACAGGGTCTGCGCACCGCCTGCATCACCAAAGTGTTCCCGACGCGCTCGCACACGGTGGCCGCGCAAGGCGGCATTGCCGCTTCGCTGTCCAATATGGGTCCCGATTCCTGGCAATGGCACATGTTCGACACCGTCAAGGGGTCGGACTGGCTCGGCGATGTCGACGCCATGGAATATCTGGTGCGCGAAGCGCCGGCCGCGGTCTACGAGCTCGAGCACTATGGCGTGCCGTTCTCGCGTACCGAAGAGGGCAAGATCTACCAGCGGCCGTTCGGCGGCCACATGATGAATTACGGCGAAGGCCCGCCGGTGCAGCGCACCTGTGCCGCCGCCGACCGCACCGGCCACGCCATCCTGCACACGCTCTACGGCCAGTCGCTGAAGAACAACGCGCAGTTCTTCATCGAGTATTTCGCCCTCGACTTGATCATGGAGCCGGACGGCACCTGCACCGGCGTCGTTGCCTGGAACCTCGATGACGGCACCATCCACCGCTTCTCGGCCAAGATGGTGGTGCTGGCCACCGGCGGCTATGGCCGCGCCTATTTCTCAGCCACCTCGGCGCACACCTGCACCGGCGACGGCGGCGGCATGGCGTCGCGAGCCGGTTTCCCGCTGCAGGACATGGAATTCGTGCAGTTCCACCCGACCGGCATCTACGGCGCCGGCTGCCTGATCACCGAAGGCGCGCGCGGCGAGGGCGGCTATCTCGTCAATTCCGAGGGCGAGCGCTTCATGGAGCGCTATGCGCCGTCGGCCAAGGACCTCGCCTCGCGCGACGTCGTCTCGCGCTGCATGACGCTGGAGATCCGCGAGGGCCGCGGCGTCGGCAAGAACAAGGACCACATCTTCCTGCATCTCGACCATCTCGATCCGGCCGTGCTGCATGAGCGGCTGCCCGGCATTTCGGAATCGGCCAAGATCTTCGCCGGCGTCGACCTGACCAAGGAGCCGATCCCGGTGCTGCCGACGGTGCACTACAATATGGGCGGCGTGCCGACCAATTACTGGGGCGAGGTGCTGAACCCGACGATGCGCAGCCCCGACAAGGTGTCGCCCGGGCTGATGGCGGTGGGCGAGGCCGGCTGCGCCTCGGTGCACGGCGCCAACCGGCTGGGTTCGAACTCGCTGATCGACCTGGTGGTGTTCGGCCGCGCGGCGGCGATCCGCGCCGGCCAGGTCATCGACCGCAAGTCGGCGATCCCGTCACCCAACGAAGCCTCGGTCGAGAAGATCATGGATCGCTTCGACGGGCTGCGCCACGCCAATGGCTCGACGCCGACGGCCGCGTTGCGCGAGAAGATGCAGAGGGCGATGCAGGAAGACGCCGCCGTGTTCCGCACCCAGGAATCGCTGGAGAAGGGCTGCAAGCGCATTTCGCAGATCTGGGGCGAGCTCAAGGACATCAAAGTGTTCGACCGCTCGATGATCTGGAATTCCGATCTGGTCGAGACGCTGGAGCTGGAAAACCTGATGGCCAACGCCATCACCACCGTCTACAGCGCCGAGGCGCGCAAGGAGAGCCGCGGCGCGCATGCGCGTGAAGACTTTTCCGCGCGCGACGATGCCGCCTGGCGCAAGCACACGCTGGCCAGGGTGAGCGAAGACGGCAAGGTGACGCTCAGCTACCGGCCGGTGCACACCGAGCCGCTGCTGGCCGAAAAGGACGGCGGCATCAGCCTTGCCAAGATCGCGCCCAAGGCCAGGGTGTACTGACAATGGCGCTGGCGTCCTCGGGATATTCCGGCAAGCCCCTTCCGGCCAAGCTCGGCCTGAAGGACGGCATGACTGCCGCCTTCATCGCGCTGCCGGCGGAGCTCGACGACCTGGCCGGCGCCGTCGATTTCGCAGAGGTCGACCGGCTGGCCGAATGGTCCGACATTTCGGGCAGCCATCAAAGATACGACGCCGTACACGCCTTCACCAAACAACGCGCCGAGATCGAGGATCGCCTTGGCGATGTCGAGGCGGCGATCAAGCGTGACGGCATGGTCTGGGTATCGTGGCCGAAGAAGGCATCGAAAGTGCCGACCGACGTCACCGAGGGTATCGTGCGCACTGAAGCGCTGAAGCGCGACCTTGTCGACGTCAAGGTCGCCGCCGTGAATGAAATCTGGTCCGGGCTGAAGCTCGTCATCCGAAAGGACCTGAGGTAATGGTCGAACTGACGCTTCCCAAGAATTCGAAGATCCAGCAGGGCAAGACCTGGCCGAAGCCGGAAGGCGCCACCAATCTGCGGGAATACCGCATCTACCGCTGGTCGCCGGACGATGACGAGAACCCGCGCATCGACACCTATTTCGTCGACATGGACGATTGCGGGCCGATGGTGCTCGATGCGCTGCTGTGGATCAAGAACAAGATCGACCCGACGCTGACCTTGCGCCGCTCCTGCCGCGAAGGCATTTGCGGCTCCTGCGCCATGAACATCGACGGCTCCAACACGCTGGCCTGCACCAAGGGCTGCGACGACATTTCCGGTGCGGTAAAGGTCTATCCGCTGCCGCATATGCAGGTGGTGAAGGACCTGGTGCCCGACCTCACCAATTTCTACGCCCAGCACGCCTCGATCGAGCCGTGGCTGAAGACGGTGTCGCCGCAGCCGGCCAAGGAATGGCTGCAGAGCCATGAGGACCGCGAAAAGCTCGACGGGCTCTACGAGTGCATATTGTGCGCCTGCTGCTCGACCTCGTGCCCGAGCTACTGGTGGAACGGTGACCGCTATCTCGGCCCGGCGACCCTCTTGCAGGCCTATCGCTGGCTGATCGACAGCCGCGACGAAGCCAAGGGCGAGCGGCTCGACAATCTCGAAGACCCGTTCCGGCTCTATCGCTGCCACACCATCATGAACTGCGCGCAGACCTGCCCCAAGGGCCTCAACCCGGCCAAGGCGATCGCCGAGATCAAGAAGATGATGGTGGAGCGGCGGGTTTAGCTGCCGGATGCGGTCGATGACTATCGCACCGGAAGCCGTCGAGGCGGCCGGGAACCGCACCCTCTATTTTTGGCAGTCACCTATTTACTGGAATGCGACTGTTAGACACGCAGAGAGAGTGGGCGGGGCTCGAACCCGCGTCCTCTCGCTTAGCAGGCGAGCGCTCTATCCAACTGAGGCTACCACTGCGTAACCCTTGCGGGTTGATCGTGTTCGCACGACCGGCGGGAATATGGGATAGCCGCTGTGCGGTTTCAAGTCACTTGCTCCGACGCAATGAATACCTTTGGATACAGGTAACGAAATCTACGGTCGCGCATCAATCGACTCGCCTTCCCCCAAGAATCAGGCAAGCTACATCCTAGTTCAGCCAATTGAGTCGATGAAACTCTGACAATTGGAGAGATCAATGGTGCGCAGGATTCGAGCAGGCAACGTAAAAACCGCTTTGTATGAAATTACGAAGGAACTGGTGGCAAAAGGCACATACTCTACTCCAAATGCTGTCAGGGAATTGAGATCTAAACACGGAAAGGCAGTCGACGCCGATCTCCAAGACGTCTTGGATATGGGCCTAAAAGTTATTGCTGGCATTGTTCGTTCCAGGCCCAATGGGAGTGCCGACCAAGGTGATCTCACGCGGGAACTGGGTATCCGAGAATTTGAGACGTTCTTCTTTAACGGCCCAGACGGAAAATCCGAGAGTAAGGTCGTGAATGTTTTGGATTCGACCCTTGAGGTCTATGACGCTCGCGTGGTTCCAGTGAAAAAATCGCGCGCTGCGCTGAATGTAAAAGAGGGTTCAGCCAAATATTTCGAAGAGATGCGAGAGCAGGGACTGGTGGGTGTGACGCTTCGTAGATACCTCGCTGATCGGAGGTAGAACCTGCGGTGCGGCAGATGTTTGGCTCGCGCGTCGAGCGCAATGAGCTTCAGCTCGCAGTTCTCGCTCACTGCGCCGCTACCATGTGTCCGACGCCAGCGCCTTGATGCGGGAAAAGAACTGAAAAGTGTGACGCTTCGTAGCGCATCCGTCGGTCGAAAATGGGAGACGTTTCGCGAACGGTCATGGTATCGGAAGCTTTGGGTATAGAAATCCATGAGCGAAGACCTTCCCATCCTCTCCCCCATCGAAGCGCGCGTGCTCGGCTGCCTGATCGAGAAGAAGGAGCTGACGCCGGATGTCTATCCGCTGACGCTCAACGCGGCCCTTGCCGCCGCCAACCAGAAGACGGCGCGCGACCCGGTCATGGCGCTGGAACAGACGGAGGTGCACCGGGCCCTGAAGCTGCTCGAGCAGAAGGGGCTGGTGCGGCAGATGTTCGGCTCGCGCGTCGAGCGCTACGAGCATCAGATGGCGCAGCGCTTCTCGCTGACCACGCCGCAGACCGCCTTGATCGGCCTGCTCCTGCTGCGCGGACCGCAGACGGCGCATGAACTGTTGGCTCGAGCCGAGCGCATGGCGCGGTTTTCATCGATCGAAGATCTGCGCTGTGAACTCGACATGCTGATCGGCCGCCGGCCGCCGCTGGTGCAGGAAATCCCACGCGGGCCAGGCCAGCGCGAGGACCGCTACGTGCATCTTCTCGCCGGCCCGGTGGACGTTGCGGCTTTATCGGCGCAACGCAGTACGCCGGCCATGCCTCACTCCGACCTGGAAGCGAGGGTGGAGGCGCTGGAGCAGGAGCTCGCTGCCCTTCGCGCCAGGCTTGACGCGCTGGGCGCCTAGGCAACTGGCAATCATTCGAGATGTTGGCCCTCTGTCCTGCCGGACATCTCCCCCTCAAAGGGGGAGATTGGCAGCTTCTACACCGGCGCTTGTCAGTTTTCTCAGCCGAGCCTGGCGTCGAGCGACACCTTGATGGCGCCAAGCGCCTTGGAGACCGGGCATTCGGCCTTGGCTTTCTCGGCCAGTTCCTTGAATTTCGCCGCATCGATGCCGGGCACCTTGCCGACCAGCGTGATCGCGCTGCCGGTGATGCCGGTGCCTGGAACCAGCGTCACCACCGCCTTGGCGTCGAGTTCGGCGGCGGGCGTGCCGTTCTCGGCCAGGAAGTGCGAAAGCTGCATGGCGTAGCAGCCGGCATGCGCAGCCGCGATCAGCTCTTCCGGGTTGGTGCCGGATTTGCCGCTTTCGTCCTCGAAGCGCGCCTTGAACGAATAGGGCGTGCCCTTGAGCGTCCCGCTCTGGCTGTCGAGCGTGCCTTTGCCCTCTTTCAGATTGCCTTTCCAGACGGCGGTTGCGGTGCGGTCCATGAAGTCCTCCTTGGTTGTCGTGAACTTGGCCCGGGCGAGCCCCGGTGTCCGGTCAACTATAGCGCGGGTGGGCGCGAAGACCACTGCGCTGTTTGGACCACGGCACAATGACGGCGCATTTGCCTTCGGAAAAAGTTTTGGGGTTTCCGGAAAAAAGATCCGCGCAAAAATGTCGACTTCCATGCGGCCCGGCCGTCCTGTGGGCGGCCATGGGATTTGTGGCCTGATGGAGGTTCACATGCACAATCTGTTTTTCGCACTGTGGAAGAGCCCGGGCCACGGGCCTGAGCGACAGGAAGACTTCTGGCTGGATCCGCCGGCGCCCGGCTTCGGCCGGCTGCTTGCGGCGGTCGCCATCATCGGGGTCGGGGTGTGCTTTCTCGACCATGCGGCGGTCAAAGGCCCGGCTGACAGCCTGATCGCCTCATCCTATGATTCGTCGCGATAAGGGAGATGGACATGCGATATGTTTGCCTGGTTTATGGTGAGGAGAAAGATCTCCACGCCATGACGACAGAGCGGTTGGCCAAGCTCGACGCCGATTCGCTGGCCCATGACCGGTCATTGGACCAACGCGGGATGCTGATCATCGCGCAAGCGCTGCAACCGGTGAAAACCTCGAAATCCGTTCGCAGGCGCCAGGGCAAGCGGCTGGTCACCGACGGCCCGTTCGCCGAAACAAAGGAGCAGTTGCTCGGTTTCGTCATGATCGAGGCGAAGGATCTCGACGAGGCGCTGGAAATGGCCGGCGAGATCCCGCTGGCCGAGATCGGCACCATCGAGGTGCGCGCGATCTACAACGTGCCGGGGTCATAGATGGCGTCCGGCTTCGACGGCAAGGCCCGTGGGCCAGGCTTGTTATTCGCCTAAGCTTCACCAGCCGCAAATTGAATTTTCTTCGCCGCAAGCAACCCGCGCGTGTTGAAGCAGCGCGACAGTTCTCTTATCGTCCCTCGGATTTCCGGGGGATTTGACATGCCTTTCCTGATTGCTGTCCTTGGCGTGCTGGGAGCGGCTGCGTTCTGGTGGTACCGGATGAAGGCCATGAACGACGCCGCGCGCGAGGTCGCCGATGTCGTCGGGCGCGTGCAAGGCAACATCAGGCGCAAGAAACTGCGCAAGCAGGCGGCCCTGTCGCCGCTGACGGCGATCGACGATCCGGTGGTGGCCGCCGCGACGCTGATTGCATCGATCGTCTCCGAGAATGGGCCTATCCTGCCGCAGCGCGAAGCCGTCATCCGGGCGGTGATCTCCGAGATCGCCGACAAGAAGAAGACCGACGAGGCGGTGATCTACGCCAAATGGGCGGCCTCACAGATCGACGACACCACCGTCGTCATCGACAAGCTGGCGCCGTTCCTGCGCGAGCGTCTCGACGTCGCCGAGCGCAACGATCTGCTGCAGATGGTCAACCGCGCCGCCCAAGGTGGCGAGAAGCGCCTCGAGATCGCCGACCAGCGCATGCTGCGGCTGCGGCAAAAGCTGGGTTTTGAAGTGAACTAGGCTGTGCAGCCAACGCGTAGTGAATGCAGCCTGGAGGCAACGCCTCGCGCACGCGAACACAATCGCTTGCTTCGAGTCGGAATTGGGCTCCAGCTCAGCGCATTTCATGGCGGCTCCCCCCACTGCGACCGGTATAAATTATCGGTCAGTCGATTGGCTCAAGGAGAATTCGCATGCGCGGTCATTGTCTATGTGGCGCCATTGCTTTCGAGGTCGATGGTCCGGCACAAGCATGCGTAAGCTGTCATTGTGAAAGTTGTCGCCGGCAATGTTCTGCGCCGATGACCACCTATATTGGCGTCTTGGACCACCAATGGCGATGGCTGGGCAAGCCACCGAAGGTATTCAACTCTTCTCCCGGTGTGGAAAGAGCATTTTGCGATCACTGTGGCTCGCCACTGTCTTTCCGCTCAAGGAACATGTCCGGCGTCATGCATTTCTTTGCCGCGGCGATGGAGGAGCCGGAAAAATTTGCACCAACACTGCATGTCGCTTTTGAGGAGAAGCTCCCCTGGTTGAAATTCGCCGACGGCCTGCCGACGCGTTTTGGGCCTGACTATACGAAAGGCTAGATCGCCTCGCCTTTCAGCAGCCGCGGCGTGTTTGCGGACAATCCCGACGCCTGCCGGATGAAAAACTCCTTCAGGCGCGGCATGCGCTCGACGAGGCCGAGGCCGATGTCGCGGACGGCGCGCAGCGGGGTGATGTCGTTGGAAAACAGCCGGTTCAGCACATCCGTCGTGACGCCCATCTGCACCGTGTCGAAACGGCGCCATTGCTGGTAGCGTTCGAGCACGTCGAGCGCGCCGATGTCCTGGCCCAGCCTGTCGGCCTCGACGATTACTTCGGCAAGCGCCGCCACGTCCTTGAAGCCGAGATTGAGGCCCTGGCCGGCGATCGGATGGATGCCGTGGGCGGCGTCGCCGGCAAGGGCCACGCGCGGAGCGACGAAGGCGCGCGCGATGGTCAGGCCGAGCGGCCACGCGCGCGGCTTGTCGGCGACGCGGATCTCGCCGAGCTTCAGGCCGAAACGCTGTTCGAGCTCATGCTCGAAGACGAGATCGTCGCCTTCCACCAGCGCTTTGGCGTCCTGCGTGCGTTCGACCCAGACGATCGACGAGCGGTTTGTGCCGTCCTCATCGGGTTTCAGCGGCAGCGTGGCGAAGGGGCCGGCCGGCAAGAAGTGCTCTTCGGCACGGCCATTGTGCGGGCGTTCATGCGCCACAGTGCAGACGATGCCGGACTGGCCATAGTCCCACTTCACCGTCTTGATGCCGGCCATGTCGCGCAGCTTCGAATTGACGCCGTCGGCGGCGACCAGCAACCGTGCGGTCAACGCGGCCCCGTCGGCCAGATGCACGGTGATACCGGCGGCATTGGTCTCGAAACCCTGCACGGCGACACCTTCGATGATGTCGATGCCGAGCGTTTCGGCCCTGGCGCGCAAGGCGCCGTTGAGCGACTTGTTGGCGACCATATGGGCGAAGGGCTCGCCCGGCGCCACTTCGCCGCCGAAGGTCAGGAACACCGGGCGCACCGGATCGGCGCTGCGCGAATCGGTGATGATCATCTCGGTGATCGCCTGCGCCTGCGGCGCGATCTCGGCCCAGACGCCGAGTTGGTCGAGCATGCGGCAGGCGGCCGCGGCGATGGCCGAGGCGCGGCCGTCCCTTTGCCAGGCGCCGGCGGGCGCGGCATCGACCAGCGCCACGGCCAGATGCGGTCGCGCCTGCTTCAGCGAGACGGCGGTGGCCAGGCCGACATAGCCGGCGCCGGCGACGAGAACATCGAGCCCGGATCTGGTCTTGGCGTCCGCCTTGCGTTCCATTGTCTTGGCTCCTTGCGCGCCGGCCCTGGCCCGCGCCCTTGACGGCTCGTTCTTCCTGTCGGAAACCGCCATAGCAATTTTGCGGCGAGGTCACAAAACATGACGGCGGCGATCGACGAGCTTCTGAGCATTCTCGACCTCGAGAGGCTGGAACACAATCTGTATCGTGGTCGCAGCCCCCAGGTGGAGTGGCAGCGCGTGTTCGGCGGCCAGACCATCGCCCAGGCGCTGGTTGCGGCGCAGCGGACGGTGGAACCGGACCGCTTCGTGCATTCGCTGCACGGCTATTTCATGCGGCCGGGCGATATCAAGGTGCCGATCGTCTACGAGGTCGACCGCATCCGCGACGGCGGCTCCTTCACCACCCGACGCGTGCTGGCGATCCAGCATGGACAGGCGATCTTTTCGCTGGAAGCCTCGTTCCAGGTCGACGAGAAGGGGCTGGAGCACCAGTTCGCGCTGCCCGACGACGTGCCGCCGCCGGAAGGGCTGCTGACGCAGCGCCAGCTGCTCGAAAGAGCCGAACGCGTGCCGGAGGCGGTGCGCCGCTTCTGGGCGCGCGAGCGGCCGCTGGAGCTCAGGCCGGTCAATCTCCAGCACTATGAAAGCCGCGACAAGCTGCCGCCCCGGCAGAATGTCTGGATCCGCCTTGCCGGCCCGGTTCCCGACGACCGCGCGCTGCAATCGGTGCTGCTGGCCTATCTCTCGGACATGACGCTGCTGGACACCTCGACCTTCGCGCATGGGCGCGGCCTGTTCGATCCCGACATCCAGGCGGCGAGTCTCGACCATTCGATGTGGTTCCACCGGCCGCATTCGCTCGACGGCTGGCTGCTCTATGCGCAGGACAGCCCGTCGAGTTCGGGATCGCGCGGCTTCAGCCGCGGCACGCTCTACGCGCGCGACGGCACGCTGATCGCCTCGATGGCCCAGGAAGGCTTGATCCGGCTCAAGCGTTGAGCGTTGCGAGTCTTGTTTGAGCAGGATCACCGGACAAACGAAAACCGTTTGTCCGAGAAAACCCGGCTCGGCTTTGAGGGGTCATGCTCAAAGCCGGCAAATTAGGCAATTTCGAAAAATTGCATATTTTTTGAGCATGTGATGTGCCGCAGGCATTGGCACTTGCTGCCTCCAATCGCTAAATTCACTTTTTTTACAATAGTTTAACATGCTGCTTCGGCACTTGGCACGGGGCTTGAATCCTTGTGGGCACTCTCCGGCTCTTTGGGATCGGTGAAGTCGAGCAAACGCGGGGGACCGCAACAGCAAAGGGTGAAACCTTATGAAAATCGTGATGGCAATCATCAAGCCGTTCAAGCTGGACGAGGTACGCGAAGCGCTCACCGCCGTCGGCATCCAGGGCCTGACCGTCACCGAAGTCAAAGGCTACGGGCGTCAGAAGGGACATACGGAAATCTATCGCGGCGCGGAATACGCGGTCAGTTTCCTGCCGAAGATCAAGATCGAGGTCGCTGTCAGTGCCGACATGGTCGACAAGGCCGTCGAAGCCATCACCGCAGCGGCCAAGACCGGCCAGATCGGCGACGGCAAGATCTTCGTTTTCGGCATCGATCAGGCGGTGCGCATCCGCACCGGCGAAACAGACACCGACGCGCTCTGAGCGGCGAACACGTATTCCAATGGAGAGTTCAATGAATATTTCTTCCACCTTGAAGACGACGGGGCGGGCGGCCCTTCTGGGCTCGCTTGCTCTGGCAGCATTGGGCAGCGTCGCCGCCTTTGCGCAGCAAGCCGCTCCGGCCGCTGCCGCCGCCGCGCCTGCTGCCGCGCCCACCCCGGTGCTCGACACCGGCAACACCGCCTGGATGCTGACCTCCACGGCCCTGGTGCTGATGATGACCATTCCGGGCCTGGCGCTGTTCTACGGCGGCATGGTACGCAAGAAGAACGTGCTCGCCACCATCATGCAGAGCTTTGCCATCACCTGCCTGGTGACGGTGCTGTGGTTCATGTTCGGCTATTCGCTGGCCTTCACCACCAATGAATCCGCCAGCATGAACAACTACATCGGCGGCTTCTCGAGGTTCTTCCATCACGGCGTCACCGTTTCGACGCTGTGGCTGCCGGGGGTCGCGAACATTCCCGAGTTCGTCTTCTCGATGTTCCAGATGACCTTCGCCATCATCACGCCTGCCCTCATCGCCGGTGCCTTCGCCGAGCGCATGAAGTTCTCGGCGCTGCTGATCTTCATGGCGCTGTGGCTGCTGGTCGTCTATGCGCCGATCGCGCATTGGGTCTGGGGTGGCGGCTTCCTTGGCGCGGCCGGCGTGCTCGACTTCGCCGGCGGCACGGTCGTCCACATCAACGCCGGCGTCGCCGGCCTGGTCTGCGCGCTGGTCCTGGGCAAGCGCGAAGGCTACGGCACCACTAACATGGCGCCGCACAACCTGGTCTATTCGGTGATCGGCGCCTCGCTGCTGTGGGTCGGCTGGTTCGGCTTCAACGCCGGTTCGGAACTGGCGGCCGACGGCCTTGCCGGTGCCGCCATGCTGAACACCCAGGTCGCCACCGCCGCGGCGGCTCTCGCCTGGATGTTCGCCGAATGGATCGTCGCCAAGAAGCCCTCGGTGCTCGGCATCATCTCGGG
>NZ_VFUV01000037.1:0-14306 GCF_006441315.1 Mesorhizobium sp. B2-4-19
CCCCAAAGCTCTCCTCAAGCTGTCCTAAACGCTTGAGAAGAATCATGATTTGCTAATAATTGCAACTGTAGTACTAGTCTAGCAGATCTTGTAGCCGCCCCTTCAAGTCGAAGTCCGTCACGCGCCACGCTGGAAAGCGAATCGAGCATGTCGACGGCGATCCTTTGATTGCCGGTGCGATCAGGCGTCGCCTGCGCCCGTTCGGCATCGGTCTTCGCCTGATCGCGAAGCGCCTTTCGATGGCGCCAAACATGCTCCTCCGCTCGGGTGTTCGATCAACCTCAACGCGATAGCACCCCGGCGCGGTCGAGAGCTGTGCCGAAGCCCTGGAGCGAGATCGAGAACGGTGCGGCTGCGCCGCCATCGGCCGTGGCCTTCGCCTTCAGTGCTGTGTTGGCGCGCAACGCCACCAGCGTCGGCGCATCGAAGGTGACCGCGACGAGGCACCCGGCGGGCACGCAGGTGCGGAAGCGCAGCGGCTGCATGGCCGGCTTGTCGTCGATCTGGAAGGTGACGCCGGAATCGAGCGCGAGCCCGAACGGCAGGATCAGCGTGCCGGAGACGGTGTTGCCGGTTGGCGCTGCCAATTCGATAGCAAGGATGCGCTGGCCGTTCTGCTGATTCTGCTGCTGTGACATGACGCAACGCTTGGCGTTGTTGGCGACCTGACAGGCGACGACCCAATCCTTGTAGGCCTCGTTCAGCGAGGACGCCCCGCCTGGAAGGCCCGATGCGGCAGCCCCGCCGGTCTGCGCCTGTGCGATCTGAAAGCGCTGTGGCGCGGGGTCTTCCTGAATATCGCCGGTCACGGCGGCCTGACTCGGTGTCGAGATGGCGATGCCGGGCGCCATGTAGACTGTCAAGCCAGTGGCAACTGCCAGCGCCGTGCCCGCGGAGATGCCCAAAATACGAATTTTCTTGCTCATCATGCGAGCGCCTTTCGTTCGTTTGCGCGCAGCGCATTGAGGTCGAGAAGTCCCTTGAAGCTCTGAAGCGAGGCGAGATGCAGGATCACGAGATCGAGCCAGCCCTTCGCATGCCAGTCCGTGACGGTCTCGGCCGGCAGCGCGCGAAACGCCCTCTCATTCACGGTGAGGAACCCGTTCACCTGATGCTGCGAACCGTCGGGCAGCCTGAAGCCCACATGATATGGCGTCAGCACCTTCGCGGCGACGAGCGACTGGCCGAAGGCGACCGTGTTCGTGGAATCGTCATAGTAAGCCTGGCAGAAGGTCATCGCCGATTGCGCGGTCGCGGTCGGGCCACCCGCCTCGTCGAACAGTCGCTCGGCGTCGTGCTGGTCCGCGCTCGACCCGACGAAACGATCCGATGCGCGATCGATGCTGAGCAGTTGTCCCGCCTTGTCCGGCGTCTCGATGCCGATGAAGGGATAGCGGCGGACATAAGCCGGAATGTAGCTGCCTGCGCGCCATGAGCCGTCGCGCTCGATGAACAGATTATGGTCCCGCTTGATAGCGACGAGCGCGATCGGCGAGGCGTTGTCGTCGGTGGCGAAGACAATCGGATAATGCCGCAAGGTGACGGCGAATTCACCGACGCAGAGCGGAATAGCGATAGCTTCGCGCGCGAACCCGAAGCCCGTTACCGGCGCTAGCCCGGCATTGCGATGATCCTCGAAACGAAGAAGAACGGGGTCGCTGTAGAAAAGCGGGAGGTGCGGTTTTGCCGCATTTGCTTGTGTGTTTTCGGTCATGGTCAACTCAGGTTCCAGACTGGCGCAATGCGCCGTGAGTGCTCAGCCCGTGGGATGAGGAAGGGCTTTAATCGTTCACACCGCTTCCCCTCAGAACCTGACGTTGAAGTTTGCGCGGGCCGACTGGTCAGACATTCGCGAACCGAACTGCCCGCCATAGGAGACGCCGAGCGTAGCGTTCGGGGTGATGGCATAATTGATACCGGCCTCGATCACGGCGGCATCGCGCGTGATCGGAACTCCGGCGATGCTGAACGCATCGCCGCTGCCGGCGAAGCGCATGGTGGAGAGCGGCGTCACATCACTGAAGGCGTGGCGCCAGCCCAGCATTCCGTTCGCGGTGAGCATTGTCCCGCCGAGATCGAATGTGGTCGAGCCGCGCAGGCCGAGCGTGGTGAAGGTGGCGTCGGTGTTGGATGACGGGCTGGTCAGCGCTGCCGCCCCGCCTCGCTCGGTGAAGCCATCGGTATGCAGGTTCACATAGGCAAGGTTGGCGAAGGGCTCGAAGCGCGCGCCGCCGGCATTGAAGGCATAGGCGAGTTCGCCGAAGACCTGCGCGGTGGCCGCGTTGTAGTCGCCCTTCAGGCTGTCATTGAGCCCGGGGAACATCACGTTCCGCGAGGTCGAGATGTCATGCCATGCGTAAGCAACGCCGGTGCGGAAGGCGAGATCGCCCCAGGCCGTGCCGCCATAGAGGCCGAGATGGTAGTTGTCGCTCGATCCCGAAGAATGGCGGCTCTTCACATCGAAGTCGGTGCGGCTGTAGCCGGCGACCGCGCCGAAACGCCAGGTGTCGAAGACAGGCGCATCCGCACCGACGAAGAAGCCGCCGGTCTTGCGGTTGAGCGTCGCGGCGTTGCCGTCGCCGTTGGTATGGCCCCACGAGCCAAAACCCTGGCCCCAGACCGCGAAACGATCGGTGTTGGCCTTCACCGTCATCGGTTTGCCGTCGACATAGGTCGTGACAGTGCCCGAGGCGCCGACAGCGTCGAAGGCGGCGCGGATGCGGTCGTTGACGGCGTTGCGGACGAAGCGGCTGTCCTCGATCAGCGCGGACTTGGCCGAAGCGTGGATCTCGCCCGAGAGCTGGCCGAAGGCGCCTTGCGCCTGTGGAGCCGAGAGGTTCAACACCGCGTTGTAAATCGGGTTGCCCCGACCAAGGCTTTCGACGCCGCCGCCGGTGGCGATCTGGTTCGCCGTGACGCCGATGGCGGTGAAGTCGATATGGTTGCGGGTCATCGTCAGAGTGACGTCGCTGGCGCCGTAGCCGAGCGTCGGCGTCAGGAAGGCCAGATTGGAGCTGACGTTGTCGAACGTCCCCGTCCTGCCGCCATTGGTCGTCGTGCTGAGAATGGTGTAGGTGGTGCTGGGCGCATAATTGCCCGAACCCGCCAGCACATTGACCGCGCCGCCGGTGATCGCGATCGTTCCCGTGGCGTTGATGCGGCTGCCCTGACCGGCAGCGTTGACGGCGACCTGATAGGTCGAGCCGGGGTTGAAGGCGATGTTGCCGACATTGATCGTGCCGATGCCCGGGGCGACGGATGCGCCGCTGGCGATCGTCAAGCCGCCGGCCGAACCGGTACCCGTGAACAGGCCGCCCGAGACCGTGACGGCGCCGGTGATGTTACCGTTGTTGGTCGTGGTTCCGGCGGTCTGGGTCAGGCTGCCGTTGATCGTCCCGTCATTGTTGACGATGCCCGCCGTGTTGAAGTTGCCGGTCCAGATCCCGCTGGCCGCGTTGTTGATCGTGCCGGTATTGGACGCGACATTGGCGTTGTAGACACCGTTGTTGGTGACGAGCCCGGCATTGTTGAGAGCATCTGTTACGGTGCCGTTGTTCGTGATGATGCCCCCGGCATTGTTGAGGATGCCGGCGGGCGCCGTCAGCGAGCCGCCTGCGGCGACCGTGACGGCGCCGCTGTTGGTCAGCAGCCCCGCGAGGCTGTAGTCGCCGGTCGCGGACACCGCGAGGGTCGCGCCGTTGGCATTGTTGAAAGTGCTGTCGCTGGTCAGCGTGCCGCCGACATTGAAGATGCCGCCGGCATTGTTGGCGATCGCGCCATTAAGCGCACCGCCATTGGCGTTCACGGAGCCGAAGTTGACAACGCCGTTCGAGACGTTCCCCTCCGTCTGGGTAAAGGTCGCGCCGGCATTGTTGGTCACGCTGCCGGTGACGGCGCCGGCGTTCCGGAACGTGGCGTTGTTGGTGACATCGGAGGTGATGCCGCCGGTCGCCGTGATCGCCAGCGTGCCGCCATTGATGGTCGTCGCGCCGGTGTAGGTGTTCATCGCCGAAAGTGTCAGCGTGCCATCGCCGTTCTTGGTCAGGCTCGTGCCGTCCCAGCCGCTGACGAAGGGACCGGCCTGGTTCGTCAGCGCCATATCGATAGTGAAGGCGTCCGTGCCGTTCGCCAGCGTGAACGCGCCGTTGCCCCGCGCCGCGCCGGCGGCCCAAGTCAGGCCGAGGCCAACATTGTAGTCGAGGTTGTTGGCGCTCTTGCTGCCCGCCGCCGTCAGGTAGTCGACCGGGTTCGAGGAGCCACCGACGATGACGTTTGCGAAGTCGCCGGAAATGCCGTTCGTCGTCGCGATGACCGTGAACTGCGTGCCCGCAAGTGCGCTGGCCGTCGATGTACTCGCCGTGAGGCCGGCGATGTTCAGGGTTCCGCCCAGCGACGCGGAGTCCGCCGTGACGATCGGCTGGTTCGCGCCCAGGGTGACGCTCAGCGTCGAGCCAGCGTCCTGCGTGAAGGCCGCGGTCACGGCGAGTTGTGCGTTTGCGCCGATGGCGGTGACCGCGCCGCTCCGCGTCGTGTAGGCCGTGGCGCTGAACACGCCCGTCTGACCGAGCACCAGCGTGCCATTGCTGACCGTGACCGTGCCCACCGAACTGTTGGCGCCGGTCAGCGTGGTCGTGCCGCTGCCGATCTGGTTGAGCGCGCCGTTGCCCGACATCACACCGGCGAAGGTGAATGTGTCGGAGCGGTCGAAGGCCAGCGTGCCGTTGTTGGCGACATTGCCCGTGATGCTGCCGGTCGCGCCGGCATTGCCGATCTGGAGCGTGCCGCCGGATATCGTCGTGCCGCCCGCATAGGTATTGCTGCCGGTCAGGATCGTCGTGCCCTGGCCGATCTGCTGGACGGCGCCGCTGCCCGAGATGGCGCCGGAGAAGGTCATCGCGGCGGAGCGGTTGAAGGCGAGGACGCCGTCGTTGACGACGTTACCCACGATCGAGCCGGTGCTGCCGCCGTTGCCGAGCTGCAGCGTGGTGCCCCCCGAAATCGTAGTACCGCCGCTATAGGTATTGGTTCCCGTCAGTGTCAGCGTGCCCAGACCGATCTGCTGGACCTGGCCGCTGCCGGAGATGTCGCCGGAGAAGGTCACTACGTCGCTGCGGTTGAAGGCCAGCGTGCCGTTGTTGACGACGTTTCCAACGATCGCGCCGGTTGAGCCGCCATCGCCGAGTTGCAGCGTCCCGTACGAAATCGTCGTGCCGCCGCTATAGGTGTTGGCTCCCGATAAAGTCAGCGTGCCTATGCCGGTCTTGACCAGCGAGCCGCCGACCCCCGAAATGACGCCGCTCACCTCGGTCGAAAACCCGTTCGAGCCGACCGTCAGTTCGTTGCCGCCGAAGTCATAGGTGCCGGCGCCCGCGATCGACCCCGCGCTCAGCCTGCGGTCGCCGTTGGGGCCGGTGGTGCCTGAGAAATCGACGTTGCCGCCCGAATTGTTGGTGATGGCGGCGTTGCCCGCCGTGCTGGTGCCGTAGAAATACAGAGCGCCGCTGTTGGCGATGGTGGCGTTGCCCGCCGTGCTGCCGTCGTTGAAAGCCAGGTAGCCATTGCTGGCGTTGGTGATGCCGGCATTGCCGCCCGTGCTGCCGCCGTAGAAAGACAGGCTGCTGTAGTTGGTGACGGCGGCGCTGCCTGCCGTGCTGGTGTCGTAGAAAGTCAGGGTGCCGCTATTGGCAATGGCGGCGCTGCCGGCGCTGGTGGCATTGCGGAATTTCGTCGTGCCGGCATTCGTGATGCCGGTGACGCCGCCGGTGTCAGCGTTGACCACATCGAACGTGCCGCTTGAGCCCACAGTGACGGAGCCCAGGATAGCGCCGATATGGGCGGCGTCGCCGATCTGCAAGGTGCCGTCCGCAATCGTGGTGCCGCCGGTATAGGTGTTGTTCGCGGTCAGGATCAGCTTGCCCGCGCCGGCCTTGGTCAGCGCGGCGCCGTTCCAGCCTGTGGCGGGATTGGCGGCCTGGTCGGCGAGCGCCGCCCCGACCGTGAAGTTGTCGGTCGGGTTGGTCAGAGTAAAGGTGCCGTGGGCCAGATTGTTGTTCGCCGTCCAGCTCAGGCCGTAGCTGGCGAGATATTGCAGATTGTTGGCAGACTTGCGGGTGGAGACCGTGAGGTAATCCACCGTGCCGCTGAAGCCGCCGACGGTGACGCTGGCGAAGTCGCCGCCGATGCCCGACGCGGTGTCGATCAGCACCTTGTCGAGCTGGCTCGCGTCGCCGATGCCGCTGATGTTCAAGGCGACATTGTTGCTGATCGCGACACTGTTGGCCGACAGCGCCGGGCTGTTCGCGCCGGCGACGATCGACAGCGCGGTGCTGTCGCCGAAGGTCACGGCCTGCGAGACGCTTACGGTCGCCGGCGTCTGAATCGCCAGAGTGCCGCCGGCCACGACGAGGTTGCCGCCGAGCCTATTACTGCCGCCCGCGCTGCCGTCGCCGAACTGCAACCGGCCATCGGTGACCAGGGTGTCGCCGGAATAGCTGTTGGTGCCCGTCAGGATCGTCGTGCCAGGACCGATCTGCTGCACCGCGCCGCTGCCCGAGATGTCGCCGGCAAGCGTCAGCGTCCCGGTGCGGTTCAAGGTGAGAACGCCGTCGTTGACGATATTGCCGAGGATCGAGCCGGTGCCGCCGCCGTTGCCGAGTTGCAGCGTGCGGCCCGCGATCGTGGTGCCGCCGGTATAGGTGTTGGTGCCGGTGAGGATCGTCGTGCCCCAACCGATCTGCCGGACAGCGCCGCTGCCTGAGATGACGCCGGAGAAGGTCACCACATCGGAGCGGTTGAAGGCGAGCACGCCGTTGTTGACGACGTCGCCGAGGATCGAGCCCGTGCCGCCGCCATTGCCGAGTTGCAGGATGCCGCCGTCGATCGTGGTGCCGCCATTATAGGTGTTGGCTCTCGACAGGGTCAGCGTGCCGGTGCCGATCTTGACCAGCGAACCGCCGTTGCCCGAAATCACGCCGCTCACCTCGGTCGAAAGTCCATTCGAGCCGACCGTCAGTTCGTTCGCGCCGAGGATATAGTTGCCGACGCCCGCGATCGACCCCGCGCTCAGCTTGTGGTCGCCGTTCGGGCCTGTACTGCCCGAGAAATCGACCGCGGCGCCCAGATTGTTGGTGATGGCGGCATTGCCGCCCGTGCTGGCGCTGTAGAAATACAGGCCGGCGTTGTTGGTGATGGTGGCGCGGCCGGCCGTGCTGCTGCCGTCGAAGTCCAGGCCTCCGTTGTTGACGATGGTGGCGCTGCCGGCCGTGCTGCTGCCGCGGAAAGCCAAATAGCCATTGCTGGCGTTGGTGATGCCGGCATTGCCCGCCGTGCTGTTGTCGGAGAAATACAGGCTGCCGTTGTTGGTGATGGCGGCGCTACCGCCCGTGCTGGCGTCCCAGAAATACAGGCCGTAGTTGCTGATGATGGTGGCGCTGCCCGTGCTGGTGCCGCCCCGAAAATTCGTCGTGCCGGCATTCACGATGCCAGTGATGCCGCTGGTGTCGGCGTTGACGATGTCGAAGGTGCCGCTGGAGCCGACGTTCACCGCGCCCAGGATCGCGCCGGCCGTGTTCGAATCGCCGAGTTGCAACGTGCCGGCGTTGATCGTGGTGCCGCCGGTATAGGTGCTGGTTCCGGCCAGGGTCAGCATGCCGGCGCCGATCTTGACCAGCGCACCGCCCGTACCTGAAATGACGCCGCTCACCTCGGTCGAAAACCCGTTCGAGCCGACCGTCAGTTCGTTGCCGCTGAGGTTATAGCTCCCGGCGCCCGCAATCGACCCCGCGCTCAGCCTGTGGTCGCCGTTCGGGCCTGAACTGCCGGAGAAATCGACGATGCCGCCCGGATTGTTGGCGATGGCGGCGCTGCCGGCTGTGCTGCTGTCGTAGAAAGCCATGCCGCCGCTGTTGGTGATGGTCGCATTGCCCGCCGTGCTGTTGCCGCGGAAATACAGGTAGCCATCGCCGGCGTTGGTGATGGCGGCGCCGCCGCCCGTGCTGTTGTCGTAGAACGACAGGTAGCCGTCGTTGGTGATGGTGGCGCTGCCCGCGCTGGTGCCGTTGCGGAAATTCGTCGTGCCGGCATTCATGATACCGGTGATGCCGCTGGTGTCGGCGTTGACGATGTCGAACGTGCCGCCGGAGCCGACGTTCACCACGCTAAGGATCGTTCCGGCCGCGCTCAGCTCGCCGAGCTGCAACGTGCCGGCGTCGATCGCGGTGCCGCCGGTATAGATGTTGGTGCCGGTGAGGATCGTCGTGCCCGCACCGATCTGCCGCACTGCGCCGCTGCCCGAGATGACGCCGGAGAAGATGGCCACATCGGAGCGGTTGAAGGCGAGCACGCCGTTGTTGACGACGTCGCCGAGGATCGAGCCCGTGCCGCTGGCATTGCCGAATTGCAGGATGCCGCCGTTGATCGTGGTGCCGCCACTATAGGTGTTAGCTCCCGACAGGGTCAGCGTGCCGGCGCCGATCTTCACCAGCGAACCGCCGTTGCCCGAAATCACGCCGCTCACCTCGGTCGAAAGCCCGTTCGAGCCGACCGTCAGTTCGTTGGCGCCGAGGATATAGCTGCCGGGCCCCGCGATCGACCCCGCGCTGATCCTGCCGTCGCCGTTCGGGCCGGTGCTGGTCGAGAAATCGACCTTGCCGTCCGAATTGCCGTTGGTGATGGCGGCGCTGCCGGCCGTGCTGCTGTCGTAGAAATACAGGTTGCCGTTGTTGGTGATGGCGGCATTGCCGGCCGTACTGGTGTTGTAGAAATACAGGCCGGCGTTGTTGATGATGGTGGCGGCGCTCGCCGTGCTGTTGTCGACGAAAGACACGACGGCGTTGTTGGTGATGGTGGCGCCGCCCGCCGTGCTGCTGCCGTAGAAAGACAGGCCGTCGTTGTTGGTGATGGTGGCGTTGCCGGCTGTGCTGACGTCGAGAAAAATCATAGAATCGCTGTTGGTGATGGTCGCATTGCCCGCCGTGCTGCTGACGTGGAAAGACAGGTTGCCGTTGTTGGTGATGGCGGCGCTGCCGCCCGAGCTGGTGTCCCAGAAATACAGGTTGCCGTTGTTGGCGATGGTGGCGCTGCCGGCCGTGCTGGCGTCGCTGAAAGACAGGTCGCCGTTGTTGGTAATGGCGGCGCTGCCGCCCGTGCTGGCGTCCCAGAAATATAGGCCGTAGTTGTTGATGATGGCGGCGCTGCCCGCGTTGGTGCCGTTGCGGAAATTCGTCGTGCCGCTGTTGGTGATGCTGGTGATGCCGCTGGTGTCGGCGTTGACCACATCGAACGTGCCGCTATAGCTCGTGACGTTCACAGCGCCCAGGATCGCGCCGGCCGTGTTCGAATCGCCGAGTTGCAACGTGCCCGCGTTGACCGTGGTGCCGCCGGTGTAGCTGTGTGCGCCCGTGAGAATCGTCGTACCGGGACCGCCCTTGGACAAGGACGCCGTGCCGGTCAGCGTCGTGCCGATCGTGCCGGGGCCCCAGAGGTAGATGCCGCTCGAGGACTTGATCGTGCCCGCACCGGTGGCGGTGCCGCCATAGAAGTTGAGATATTGCACATCGAGCGTGCGGCCCGCGCCGACGGTCAGCGTCGCCCCGGCGGAATTAGTGAAATCGTTCACCCATGACATGTCACCGCCGGTGAGCGAGACGCTGCCGCCGCTCTGATTGTTGAAATAGCTGAGCCCCAGCCGGACATCGCCGCCGATGACATTGATCTGGCCGCTGTTGTAGACGCTGCTCACGGGCGACAGTTGCGCCGTGCCGCCGGGGCCGTTGAAGTTGATGACGCCGCCAGCGTTGTTGTGGATGTCGCCATTGCTCATGACGATGCCGTCGGTGCCGACATTGATGGTGGCGTCATTGTACAGCACGCTGCCGGTGTCGTAGAGCGTCGCGCGCGCGCCCAGATTGATCCGGCCCGCGCCGGTGTTGGAAATCGACCCGGCGAGCATGTTGTCATCGCCGACATTGACGATGCCGCCCGCGTTGGTCAGGCCGGTGATGCCGCTGGTGTCGGCGTTGACGACGTCGAACCGGCCGCCAGAGCCCAGCGTGACCGCGCCGATGATCGCGCCGGTGCTGTCGGCGTTGCCGAGTTGCAGAATGCCGCCGGCAATCGTGGTGCCGCCGCTATAGCTGTTGGTTCCCGACAGGGTCAACGTGCCCGTGCCGATCTTGACCAGCGAACCGCCGTTGCCCGAAATGACGCCGCTTACCTCGGTCGAAAGACCGTTCGAACCGACCGTCAGTTGGTTGGCGCCGAGGACATAGCTGCCGGGCCCCGCGATCGACCCCGCACTTAGCTTGTGGTCGCCGTTCGGGCCGGTGCTGTACGAAAAATCGACGATGCCGCCCGAATTGTTGGCGATGGCGGCGTCGCCCGCCGTGCTGGCGTCCCAGAAAGTCAGATCGTAGTTGTTGGTGATGGCGGCATTGCCGGCCGTGCTGGTGTCGTAGAAATACAGACGGCTATTGCTGGCGTTGGTGATGGCGGCGTTGCCCGCCGTGCTGGCGTTGTTGAAAGACAGGTAATTGTCGTTGGTGATGGCCGCGTTGCCCGCCGTGCCGGTGGCGTAGAAGAACAGGTTGGCGTTGTTGGTGATGGCGGCGCTGCCCGCCGTGCTGGCGTCCAAGAAATGCAGGTTGCCGTCGTTGGTGATAACGGCGCTGCCCGCCGTGCTGGCGTTGTTGAAATCCACAATGGAGGTGTTGGTGATGGTGGCGCCGCCGGCAGTGCTGTTGTCGTAGAAAGCCAGGTAGCCGCGGTTGGTGATAGCGGCGCTGCCGGCGCTGCTGTTGCCGTGGAAATATAGGCCGCCGTTGTTGGTGATGGCGACGCGGCCGCCGTTGGCAGCCATGCCGGCGCCGTTGAAAGCGAGGACGCTGCCGTTGCTGAAATCATAATCCGGGCCGCCCGGATCGAACGTCCAGCCGCCCAGGGTGGTATTGACGGAAATCACCAGGCTGGTGACGGACGAAGCGTCGAACGTGGCCGTGCCGGTCGGCGCGGTGCCGGAATTCCAGTTGGCGTCGTTATTGTAATTGCCGTCGGCCGGACTGGCGAGCCAAGTCGCGTCCTGCGCCCGCGCCGGAGCCGAATAGGCGGCGACCGTCAGCGCCGTCGAAGCCAGCAATGCGGCGCGCAGCAGGTCGCCCAATGACATTGCCTGGCGCCCAATGACGCTGCGCGGTGAAGCAGCGCCGCGCGCTGAAGTCGAAACTATTCTTGAATCCATGATTCCCCGGCCCAGAAAGAGACGCGCGGCCGCCGGATGCCGGATTTCGATTCATCCCCGCCTACGTCATTCCCGTCCCTTTCTGGCACCGCACGCGGGAAACGTCCTGAATCGACCGCTGCTAGGTTCTGAATCTTTCCGTTATTTTCTGAATATGGCGCCTTCCGCCGCGCTTTATAGTAACTAGACATAGTTTTGCGGCGGTTTGCCGTTTCGGAGGGGGTAAAGTGCCGCGTGTTGCGATTTTTAGATTTTGAACTGCACCGGCAACTGGCTGAACTGCGAGGGCCGGACGGCGACGTCATCAAAATTCGGCCGAGGAGCCTCGAAATGTTGACGTTTTTCGCGTCCAATGCGGGGCGGGTCCTCAGCAAGCGGGAGTTGATGGAAGCGGTCTGGCCAGGCGTTCATATCGGCGAGGACAGCCTGTTCCAGTCAATCCGTGAGATTCGCACCGCGCTGGGCGATGATCAGCGGCAGATCATCAAGCTGATGTCCGGCCGCGGCTACCTGTTCGCGGCCGAGGTGACGGACACGACGGATACGGACGCGCCGGAAGAAGCCAGCCCGGCGATGGAGCCCGAAACACAAAGCGAACCGAGCCCAAGCCGGCACGGTTTCAGCATCCGGCGCCGCGCCGCCCTTGTAGCTATCGCGGGGCTCGGCGCGTCGGCTTTGGCGGCAGCGATATGGCTCCCCCGATTCCTCGCGGGCTCGCCCGTGACCATCGCCGTGATGCCTATGGCGGCGGGCGATGATCCACAGGCTGCCCGGATGGCGGCAGACGTCACCAGCGACCTCACCGACGGACTCGCGAAAATCGACGCGATCCGTGTGGTGGTTCCTTCCGACGCCGCGAAGGGCGCCGATTACGTTGTCAGCAGCGAACTGGAGAAGGCAGCAACCGCGTGGAATTTGCGCGCGCGCATGACCGAACCGGCAACCGGCGCGGTCAAGTGGACAATATCGCTCTCAGTCGATCTGGCTGACGCCGATGCGCAACATCAGCAGACCCGCCTGACCGCCGGCATGGGCCACGCGCTGGCGCTGCGCATGAATGAGCTTCAGAATACCGATGAACGCCGGGCCGAAGGCGTGCCGGCCGGCGCCGCCAAGGTCGCCATCGAGCAGGCGACGGCCTCGATCAACCAGACGACGCTGGAACGCTTTCGCGCCGCGCAGGTGATCCTGGAAAAAGCCCTTGCCGACGACGCCGACAATGTCGACTTGCAGGTCGCGCTGGCGGCGTTTCAGCTCCGCGGCATTCAGATGGCCTGGTTTCCCGCCGAAGAGCGGGAGACGGTCGAGACCGGCATCGGGGCGATCATGGCGCGCGCATTGCGCGCGCAGCCCGACTACATCCCGGTGCTGGAAGCGCATTGCCGGTATCTGTCGACGACAAACCGATTCGTCGAAAGTCTGGTCGCATGCGGCAAGGTGCTCGCCCGCGATCCATGGGATGGGATCGCGCTGTACCTCATCGGACTCTCCCAGGTTTTCCTCGGCCGCTTCGACGATGCACTCGCCACGTTCAAGCAGGCGGACAGCTTCGATACGCCCCCAGTCGCGCGCTGGACTTGGGCGATCGGGGCAGGTTTCACCTATCTGCTCATGGGCCGCGCCGAGGAAGCCTTGCCCTGGCTGCAACGGTCGATCGCGATCACGTCGGCCAGCGGGCGCACACATCTGCTGTTGGCCGCCGCCTATCGGCAATTGGGCCGGGTCACCGAAGCCCGGGCGACGATGACCAAGGCCATGGTGTTGAGACCCGGTTCGACCGCGCTCAATGTGCCGTCGCCTACCAAGAACACCAGCCCGGTGTATCTCAAGGCTTCCGAACGGATCGTGAGCCTGATGGTCGCGGCCGGGTTGCCGGAGAAATAGCGCTACGTAGAAGTCGTAGAGACAACAGTGTGGGCGAGCCCATGTCGTCGGACAGCTCTGCCTTCCGATGCGGTAACTTCGAGCAGCGACCCGCCGACATTCTGATCCACCGTCGACGTTGCAGACTCCCGCGCATCCCGCGCATCCGGGTATTTTACGCTGGCTGGATTCCGCCTTCCATGGCCAGCCAGGGTAAAAGCCGAGCCCGCGTTGCCGCCCCAACTGCCATGATACTGATCCGCCTTGCACGACCCCGCTCACCTCGCGGCCAAGCTGGTGGTCGATAACCGGCCGCCACGGGGACAAGAGTGAATTTGTGGCTCTGCTCGACCACGCGAACTTGCCGCTCGATAGCTGAACGGTCCCGATGAACTTGCCGCTCACGGTCTCGCCGACCGTCGCGGCGCGGAATGGCAAGCCCTTGGTCGCGGCCATCCCGAGGCCGACACGGGCGACCTCGCGCTCGCGTAGCGTGGCGAGAAAGTTTCGTCGATATGCCACCTTCAATCGCTGCATTCCCTCGGCCAGCGTCCAGAGCGCACACTTGAGCGTCACGTTCTGGTCGATGCCGTTGATGACACGGGTTTGGCTGCGACGGATGCGGCCTTCGGCATTGAAGGCCGCGCTCGACAAGGAAGGTCACATCGCGCTTTATCTGAATTTCGATTTCAGCAAAGCGATACCGAAGCCGGACGCCGCGCCTATTATCGCGCAAGTGACGAAACTGATGGCGGACAATCCCGGGCTCAAACCCGAGATCGACGGACATACCGACAATATCGGCAATCACGATTACAATGTGACTGTCGGCAAGTCGCGCCGACGCCGAGGCTGCGGCCATCGCGGTACAGGGGGATCTCGGCCAACCGGCTCCGTCGGGACAAGCCCGTCGCGGATAACGCCAGCGAAGACTGCCGTGCCAGAAACCGCCGCGTCGGACTGGTGAACCCGTGATGTTGAGCGCACACGTTTCACGCGATTTTCAAACCTCATTTTAGAGGGCTATAGCGTTAACGTAGTTCTCATCATCGCCCGGTGCGGCGCGCCAAATTACGCCGCCTGCCCTCCACACTACGCTAGTACTACAGTTGCAGATGCTCTCTTTTCTTGTGGTGGGCGATCATGGCTTGGGCCTGATGTTTTCGTCGCCATAGCGACCAAGCGAATATGAAGCTCGTGCTGTGAAGCT
>NZ_VFUV01000038.1:0-8874 GCF_006441315.1 Mesorhizobium sp. B2-4-19
GATCTACACCGACGCCAAGGGCATGACGCTCTATACCTATGACAAGGACGCGAAGGGCAAGACCAATTGCTACGACAAATGCGCCGCCAACTGGCCGCCGCTGAAGGCCGCGGCCGGCGCCAAGGCGGACGACGAATGGAGCGTCATCGACCGCACCGACGGCACCAAGATGTGGGCCTATGACGGCAAGCCGGTCTACACCTTCATCAAGGACAAGAAGGCCGGCGATGTGAACGGTGACGGTGTCGCCGGCGTCTGGCACATGCTGAAAGCCGATTGATCCTCGATACAATCGCACGCCTGACGGCGGGAGAAGGCTGGTCGCCGGGCATTCCTCCATGCAGCCGGCGGCCAGCTTCAGGCGGCCTTTCCCCTCGTCGTCCCGGCGCCGTGCGCAGCCGCCTTCTCCGCGACTCGGCGGAAATGAATCGGGCCGTTCGCGCCGAGCAAGCGACGTCATCCCTCCAAGCCAAAATCTGTGATTTTCTCCATACACTCTAAGAGTGTATTGCTGCGAACAGCCCCGCAATTTGGGCGCTTCCCCTTGACCGGATGCAAAAGCGCGGCCATGTGAGCGGCAAATAGAACGAGATTTCGTCGCGCGCAGCGGAATTCTTCTGCCGCATCACAGCTGATATGAGACCTCATGGACGTCGTCGTCGTCGAATCGCCGGCCAAGGCGAAGACAATCAACAAATACCTCGGCAAGAACTACAAGGTTCTGGCCTCGTTCGGCCATGTCCGCGATTTGCCGGCCAAGGATGGCTCCGTGCGCCCGGATGAAGACTTCGCCATGTCCTGGGCGGTCGACACCGCCTCGGGCAAGCGGCTCGCCGACATCGCCAAGGCGGTCAAGGATGCCGACGGCCTGATCCTCGCCACCGACCCGGATCGCGAAGGCGAGGCCATTTCCTGGCATGTGCTGGAAGTTCTGAAGCAGAAGCGTGCGCTGAAGGATAAGCCGGTCAGCCGCGTCGTCTTCAACGCCATCACCAAATCGTCGGTGCTGGAGGCCATGGCCAATCCGCGCCAGATCGACGCGCCGCTGGTCGATGCCTATCTTGCCCGCCGGGCGCTGGACTATCTCGTCGGCTTCACGCTGTCGCCGGTGCTGTGGCGCAAATTGCCCGGCGCCCGCTCGGCCGGCCGTGTCCAGTCCGTGGCCCTGCGCCTGGTCTGCGACCGTGAATCCGAGATCGAACGCTTCATCCGCGAGGAATATTGGCAGATCGCCGCCATCCTCGGCACGCCACGCAACGAGACTTTCGAAGCGCGGCTGACCGCCTTCGAGCGCAAGAAGCTGCAAAAGCTCGATATTGCCAACAAGGCGCAGGCCGACGACATCAAGGCGATGCTCGAGGGCGCGACCTTCAAGGCATTGTCGGTGGAAGCCAAGCCGACCAGGCGAAATCCAGGCCCGCCCTTCACCACCTCGACGCTGCAGCAGGCCGCTTCATCGGGCCTCGGTTTCTCCGCCACCCGTACCATGCAGGTGGCGCAACGGCTCTATGAAGGCATGGAGATCGGCGGCGAGACCGCCGGCCTGATCACCTATATGCGAACCGACGGCGTTCAGATGGCGCCCGAGGCGATCGACGCTGCCCGTGACGCCATCGCCAAGGAATTCGGCCCGAAATACCTGCCGGAAAAGCCGCGTTTCTACACGACCAAGGCCAAGAATGCCCAGGAAGCGCACGAAGCGATCCGCCCGACGGATTTCATGCGCACCCCGGCCTCGGTTCGGCAATATCTCGATTCCGACCAGATGCGGCTTTATGAGCTGATCTGGAAGCGCGCCATCGCCAGCCAGATGCAGCCGGCCGAGATCGAGCGCACCACCGTCGAGATCGAGGCGGTCAACGGCGCCCGCAGCGCCGAGCTTCGCGCGGTCGGTTCGGTCGTTCGCTTCGACGGCTTCATCGCCGCCTACACCGATCAGAAGGACGATGACGCGGAAGACGAGGAAAACCGCCGTCTGCCGGAAATCCGTGCCGGCGAGCAGCTTGCCCGCCAGGCAATCAACGCCACCCAGCACACGACCGAGCCGCCGCCGCGCTATTCCGAAGCCACGCTGATCAAGAAGCTGGAAGAGCTCGGCATCGGCCGGCCTTCGACCTATACGGCAATCCTGAAGACGCTCGAGGACCGCGACTATGTCACGATCGACAAGCGCCGGCTGGTGCCGCAGGCCAAGGGCCGTCTGTTGTCCGCTTTCCTCGAAAGCTTCTTCGAGCGCTATGTCGAATATGACTTCACCGCATCGCTGGAGGAAAAGCTCGACGAGATTTCCGACGGCAAGCTCGCCTGGAAGGACGTGCTGCGCGATTTCTGGAAGGATTTTTCGGGCGCGGTCGCCGACATCAAGGAACTGCGTGTCACCGACGTGCTCGATGCGCTGAACGAGGAACTGGCGCCGCTGGTCTTCCCAGCGCGCGAAGACGGCTCCAACCCGCGCATCTGCCCGAAATGCGGCACCGGCAACCTCTCGCTGAAGCTCGGCAAGTTCGGAGCCTTCGTCGGCTGCTCGAACTATCCCGAATGTTCCTTCACCCGCCAGCTCGGCGACGCCGCCAATCCGAATGGCGAGAATGGCGGCGGCGAGGACGGCATCAAGGTGCTCGGCAAGGACCCCTACACGGCGGAGGAAATCACCCTGCGCTCGGGCCGCTTCGGTCCCTACCTCCAGCGCGGCGACGGCAAGGAAGCCAAGCGCTCGAGCCTGCCCAAGGGTTGGACGCCCGAGACCATCGACCATGAGAAAGCATTGGCGTTGCTGGCGCTGCCGCGCGATATCGGCAAGCATCCCGAGACGTCCAAGATGATCTCGGCCGGGCTCGGCCGCTACGGGCCGTTCGTGCTGCATGATGGCACCTACGCCAATCTCGACAGCATCGAGGATGTCTTCTCGATCGGCCTCAACCGCGCCGTCATGGTGATTGCCGAGAAGCAGTCGAAGGGCAAGGGCGGCCGCAATGGCGGCACGCCGGCGGCCCTGAAGGAGCTTGGCGACCATCCCGATGGCGGCGGCAAGATCGTCGTGCGCGACGGCAAATACGGGCCTTACGTCAATTTCGGCAAGGTCAATGCCACACTGCCCAAGGGCAAGGATCCGCAATCGGTGACGATCGAGGATGCGCTGGCGCTGATCGCCGAGAAGGAAGCCAAGGGAGGCGGCGGCAAGAAGCCGTTCCGCAAGGCGGCCGCGGCCAAGGCGCCGGCAGCCAAGAAGACAGCGGCCAAGAAGCCGGCAGCGAAGAAAAAAGGGTAGGACGGCGTGGCGCGCAGGATCACCGGACGGAGCCACGGCGATCCGCGCACCGCCGACACGAGGGCCAAGGTCAAGGACGACTATCGGCCCTCGCGCGACGAAATCCTGCGCTATATCGCCGAAAATCCCGACCGTGCCGGAAAGCGTGACATCGCCAAGGCCTTCGCGCTGCGTGGCGACGACCGCATCTGGCTGAAAGATATTTTGCGCGACCTGCAGGATGAAGGCGTGCTCACCAAGGAGCGCAAGCGGCTGGCCCGCGTCGGCGCCCTGCCCCATGTCGCCGTGCTCGACATTTTTGGCCGTGACGGCGACGGCATTTTGCTGGCGCATCCGGCGGAGTCCGTAGGCACCGGCGAGCCACCTGTCGTCTCGATCCGCGTGTCGCGCAGCGGCAATGGTGCGGCGCCGGGTATTGGCGACCGCGTCCTGGCCAAGACCTACCCGACCGATGATCCGTCGGGCCCTGCCTATACCGGCCGGGTGATGAAGATCTTCGAGAAGCGCACCGATGCCGTCCTCGGTGTCTTTCGCGTGCTAAAGGACGGCACCTTCCGCATCGAGCCGGTGGAACGGCGCCAGCCGGAGTTGATCGTCGACAAGGAATTCCAGAACGGCGCCAAGAATGGCGACCTGGTCGAGGTCGAGCCGGCGCGGGCTTCCCGCTACGGGCTACCGAGAGCCAAGGTGCTCAATGTGCTGGGCTCGCTGACCAGCGAAAAAGCGGTCTCGATGATCGCCATTCACGCCCACGACATCCCGCACATCTTTCCGGCCGATGTCATCGCCGAATCCGAAGCCGTCAAGCCGGCGACGCTTGATCACCGCGAGGACTGGCGCGACCTGCCGCTCGTCACCATCGACCCGGCCGACGCCAAGGACCATGATGACGCTGTCTTTGCGACGCCTGATCTCGACGAAAAGAACCCGGGCGGCGTGATCGCCACGGTGGCGATCGCCGATGTCGCCGCCTATGTCCGCTACCGCACGGCGCTGGACCGCGAAGCCTTGAAGCGCGGCAATTCGGTCTATTTCCCGGATCGCGTCGTGCCGATGCTGCCCGAGCGTATTTCCAATGATCTCTGCTCGCTGCGCGAGGGCCAGGATCGCCCGGCCCTTGCCGTGCGCATGACCTTCTCCGCCGATGGCCACAAGATCCGGCACTCTTTCCACCGCGTGATGATGAAATCGGCGGCGAAGCTCGCCTATCCGCAGGCGCAGGCGGCGATCGACGGCGTGCCCGACGACAAGACCGGCCCGATCCTTGACACGGTGCTGAAGCCGCTCTGGGATGCCTATGCGATCCTCAAGCGCGGTCGCGCCGGCCGCCAGCCGCTCGAACTCGACCTGCCGGAGCGCAAGATAATGCTCAAGCCGGATGGCACGGTCGACCGTGTCATCGTGCCGGAACGCCTCGATGCCCATAAGCTCATCGAAGAGTTCATGATCCAGGCCAATGTCGCCGCCGCCGAGACGCTGGAGGCGAAGAAGCAGGCGCTGGTCTACCGCGTGCACGACGCGCCGTCGCTCGCCAAACAGGAATCGCTGCGCGAATTCCTGCAGACGCTCGGCCTGTCGCTGGCGCGCGGCGCGCAGATGCGGCCCAGCCAGTTCAACGGCATTCTCGAGCGCGTGCGCGGCGCCGACAATGAGGCACTGGTCAACGAAGTGGTGCTGCGCTCGCAGAGCCAGGCTGAATATTCGCCCGGGAATATCGGCCATTTCGGCCTCAACCTCAGGCGCTACGCGCATTTCACCTCGCCCATCCGCCGCTATGCCGATTTGATCGTGCATCGCGGGCTTATTGCCGCACTTGGCCTCGGTCAGGGAGGACTGACGCAGGACGAAGCAGCTCGGCTCGAAGACGTTGCGATCCTGATCTCCGGCACGGAACGGCGTGCCATGGCGGCCGAGCGCGACACGGTCGACCGGCTGATTGCAGCCTATCTGGCCGAGCGCATCGACGACCGGTTCGACGCCCGAATCTCCGGCGTCACCAAATCAGGACTATTTGTCCAATTGCCGCAATATGGCGCCGATGGCTTCATCCCCGTGTCAACTCTGGGCGGCGATTACTATATATACGACGAAACGGCTCGCTCGCTCTTCGGAGAACGCTCAGGCAAAGGCTACCAGCTCGCGGATCATGTCGAGGTCCGGCTCGTCGAGGTGGCACCGATGGCCGGCGCCATGCGCTTCGAGATGCTGACCGACCCGAAGCCCCTGCCAGGCTCTACCAGGTCGTTTCACAAGGCTAAGGGCCGCGCCCGTGCGTCGCAATCGCGACCGGGCTCGCGCGGCAGGAGACGATAATGCCAGAAGAATTAGGGATACAAGAACAGGTTTTCGGCGGTGAACATCACACGGGTCGGGTCGCCCGCCCTTTGTGGACGGCATTGAAGCGCGGCCTTTTGGGCCGCTGCCCGAACTGCGGCGAAGGCAAGCTGTTTCGCGGCTTCACCAAGACTGTCGAGACCTGCAGCGTCTGTGGCGAGGAAATCCACCACCATCGCGCCGACGACCTGCCGGCCTATCTGGTCATCGTCATCGTCGGCCACATCGTTCTCGGCGCCTTCATGGGCGTTGAAGCGGCATCGACGCTGTCCACCTGGCAGCACATCCTCATCTGGGTGCCCTTGACCATCATCTTGTCGGTTGCCCTGCTGCAGCCTGTCAAAGGCGCCGTCATCGGACTGCAATGGGTGTTCTATATGCACGGATTCGGTGGCGAAAAGGATGGGGCGGGCTCCCACCACGGCGCCTGATGCGCCGCTGGCGCAACACGCCAATCGCTAAGGCCACTTTCGCATGCAAAAAGTTTCCGCTAGGTCCCTTCGCATGGAAGCAATGACCAAGGCGGATGTCGACAAGCTCGACAAGGGTCTTGCCGCACATGGCGGCCGGCCCCTGCGTCCGCGTGACGCCGCGACCCTGATTCTTCTCGACCGCAAGGGCGATGAGGTACTGGTGCTGATGGGGCGCCGTCACGCCGGCCACGCCTTCATGCCCGGAAAGTTCGTGTTTCCCGGTGGTCGTACCGACCCGGCCGACAGCCGCATCGCGACGGCCACCGCATTGCATCGCGACGAGGAAGCGAAGCTGCTTGCAGGCCCCGGCCGCACCAGTGCCGCCCGGGCCCGCGCTGTCGCCTTGTCGGCAATTCGCGAAACCTATGAGGAAGCCGGGCTGCTCATCGGCGAGAGGGCCGCCTTTGCCACCGACAAGCGCGACTGGCAAGGTTTTGTCGAACACGGCGTGAGGCCTTCGCTCGAAACGCTGCGCTTCATCGCGCGCGCCATCACTCCGCCCAACCGGGTGCGCCGCTTCGACACGCGTTTCTTCAGCGCCTGGCGCAGCGACGTCGCCGTTGAACTGCCGGGCGGCGGCCCGACCAATGAACTCGAGGAACTGGTCTGGCTGCCGCTTGCCAAGGCCAGGGAAGCCGACATACCCGACATCACCCGAATGATCCTGGACGAGCTGGAAAAGCGCCTCGCCCAAGATCCGCTGCTGCGTCCGGGCGGCCCCGTGCCCTTCTACCGGCTTGTCCGCAACAGCTTCACCCGCGAACTTCTGTAGAGCAATTCCAGGAAGAGTGTGACGCGGTTTTCCGCCCGGAATTGCATAAGATCAACGAGACAGAGTATTCAGCACCCCATGACGGTCGATACCCAACCACAGGGCGACGAACGCGTACACTGGCTGCCGATGGTGGCAGCGATCTCGTCGATCAGCGTCGTCGGCATCGCCATAGGCCTCGGCATGCCACTGCTCAGCGTCATCCTCGAAACGCGCGGCCACTCGGCTTCGATGATCGGCCTCAACACCGCCGTCGCCGGCCTGGCCTCGATCGCCGGTGCGCCGCTGGCGACGCCGCTCGCCATGCGCTTTGGCGTCGTCTGGACCATGATCGCAATGATCGCCACCGGTGCGCTGGCCTTCGTCGGCTTTCATTTCGCGCCCGATTTCTGGATGTGGTTCCCGCTGCGCATCGTGCTGCATATCGCGTTGACGGTGCTGTTCATCCTGTCGGAATTCTGGATCAGCACGTCGGCGCCGCCGCACCGGCGCGGCCTTGTCCTTGGCATCTACGCCACCGTCCTGTCGCTCGGGTTTGCCGCCGGCCCTTGGCTGTTCGCCCATCTCGGCAGCTCCGGCTTCAGGCCGTTCGGCGTAATCATTGGATTGGTGACGCTGGCCGCCATACCGGTGCTGGCCGCGCGCAACGAAAGCCCCTCCATCGTGGCCGATGGCGAAACCAGCAATTTCCTGCGCTACATCTGGCTGGTGCCGACCGCGACTTTTGCCGTGCTGGTGTTCGGCGCGGTCGAAACTGGCGGCTTCGCGCTGTTCCCGGTCTATGGCAACCGCATCGGCTATTCCGAAGCCGACGCCGCATTGCTGCTGACCATGATCGGGCTGGGCAATGTGCTCCTGCAGATCCCGATCGGCATGATCAGCGACCGCGTTTCGGACCGGCGCTATCTGCTGCTCGCCTGCGCCACGGTTGGCCTTGCCGGTACGCTGTTCATGCCCTTCTTTGCCGCGAACTGGCACTTGATGGCAGCGCTTCTGTTCGTCTGGGGCGGCGTCGTCGCGGCCATGTACACGATCGGCCTTGCCCATCTCGGTTCGCAGCTCTCCGGCCACGAACTGGCGTCGGCCAACGCGGCCTTCGTGCTGTGCTACGGCGTCGGCATGGTGCTTGGTCCGCAGGCGATCGGCATCGGCATGGACAGTTTCGGGCCTTCCGGCTTCGGCTGGTCGCTCGGCCTGTTCTTCGGCGCATATATCGCCCTGGTCTGCTTCAGGCTGGTGCGCAAGATCCTTTTGTAGCGCGTCCGGGACAGCGATTCTGTTTCCGTACACGGCGGCTGCTGACAGAACCATGTCAGGAGCCACGCGGTAAAAGAGTATCCCCATACATCGGAAGTTGAGGACACTCCCATGATCGACAGCGGCTTTGAAACCACATCCTTGAGAATGACGCTTCTGCTGCTCGTGACCTTCCAGGCCCCGGCGGCGGATGTCGACCGCATCATGGACGCGGTGGTTGCGATCGCCCCGCTGGCGATGGGCAAATATGACCGCAACGCCTATCAGTCTGCGCACGGCATCGAGCGCTACAGGCCGCTTGGAGGGGCCGCGGCCGGCGCCGAGACCGAATTGCGCCGCCGCCCGGGCACGGTCGAAGTTTCCTTCGAATTGCCTGATGACCAGGCTTTGGCCAGCCGTGTCGTCGAGGCGATTTTCCAGGCCCATTCCTACCAGGAGCCGGTGATCCGCATCCAGCCGATCCTCGCCAGCCGCTCCAAGGGTCTGGACGACCGTGCCAATCCGAATCGCTGGTGGAACACCACCGGGGACTGGAAAAAGATTGCGGCGCCCGAGACAGAAACCGCATGATTTGAGGCCATGGGGCGGTTCCGGTGGGGCGGAGAAGCTCCGCCGTACTGCTCATAAAACCGGACAACTCATGTGCTACCTAACCCGGACAACTCATGTGCTTACGACAAGAAGCTCCACCGGGCTGTCGGTAGCTAATCAAGTTGTCCGGTTTGGTAGCACATCATTTGTCCGCTTCAGTTTTGCGTCGAAGCGGTTCA
>NZ_VFUV01000039.1:0-6075 GCF_006441315.1 Mesorhizobium sp. B2-4-19
GTTGCTCCGGTCGAGCCCGTTGCGCCTGTATCGCCGGTCGCTCCGGTCGAACCTGTGGCACCCGTATCGCCAGTTGCCCCCGTGGCTCCGGTTGCGCCTGTCGAGCCTGTGGCGCCGGTATCGCCGGTCGCACCTGTGGCTCCAGTTGCTCCGGTCGCACCTGTGGCGCCGGTCGAACCGGTGGCACCCGTATCACCAGTCGCACCTGTGGCACCGGTTGCTCCGGTCGAGCCCGTTGCGCCTGTATCGCCGGTTGCTCCGGTCGAGCCCGTGGCACCCGTATCGCCGGTTGCGCCGGTTGAACCAGTGGCGCCTGTATCGCCAGTCGCACCTGTGGCACCGGTTGCGCCGGTCGAGCCCGTCGCTCCGGTATCGCCGGTTGCACCTGTAGCGCCGGTCGCACCTGTGGCTCCAGTCGCTCCGGTCGAGCCCGTGGCACCCGTATCGCCAGTCGCACCTGTGGCTCCGGTTGCGCCGGTTGAACCAGTGGCGCCCGTATCGCCGGTCGCGCCTGTGGCTCCGGTAGCCCCAGTCGAACCCGTGGCACCCGTATCGCCAGTTGCCCCCGTGGCTCCGGTTGCTCCAGTCGAGCCGGTGGCGCCTGTATCTCCAGTCGCGCCAGTTGAGCCTGTAGCCCCAGTTGAACCTGTTGCTCCAGTCGAACCTGTGGCACCGGTATCGCCAGTTGCCCCCGTGGCGCCGGTTGCGCCTGTCGAGCCTGTGGCGCCGGTTGAACCAGTGGCGCCCGTATCGCCAGTCGCACCAGTGGCGCCGGTTGCTCCAGTCGAGCCCGTGGCTCCGGTATCACCGGTTGCACCAGTGGCACCGGTTGCTCCGGTCGAACCGGTGGCACCCGTATCGCCAGTCGCTCCGGTGGCTCCAGTCGAACCTGTTGCTCCGGTATCGCCAGTTGCACCTGTGGCTCCAGTTGCTCCGGTCGAGCCCGTTGCGCCTGTATCGCCGGTCGCTCCGGTCGAACCGGTGGCACCGGTATCGCCAGTCGCACCTGTGGCTCCAGTTGCTCCAGTCGCACCTGTAGCGCCGGTCGAGCCTGTGGCTCCAGTCGAGCCCGTGGCTCCGGTATCACCGGTTGCTCCGGTCGAACCCGTGGCGCCCGTATCACCAGTTGCGCCAGTGGAACCTGTAGCTCCAGTAGAGCCCGTCGCTCCGGTATCGCCGGTGGCACCAGTGGCACCGGTTGCTCCGGTTGAACCAGTGGCGCCCGTATCGCCAGTCGCACCTGTGGCGCCGGTAGCTCCGGTCGCGCCCGTTGCACCGGTGGAACCCGTGGCTCCGGTATCACCGGTTGCGCCAGTGGAACCTGTAGCTCCAGTAGAGCCCGTGGCGCCTGTATCGCCGGTTGCTCCGGTCGAGCCCGTGGCGCCCGTATCGCCGGTCGCACCCGTGGCGCCGGTTGCACCAGTCGAGCCAGTGGCGCCTGTATCACCAGTCGCGCCTGTTGCTCCGGTCGCGCCAGTCGAGCCCGTGGCGCCGGTATCACCGGTTGCTCCGGTCGATCCCGTGGCGCCGGTATCGCCAGTCGCGCCAGTGGCTCCGGTAGCCCCAGTCGAACCCGTGGCACCCGTATCGCCAGTCGCGCCTGTGGCGCCAGTTGCTCCGGTCGAGCCCGTCGCGCCGGTATCGCCGGTCGCGCCAGTGTCGCCGGTTGCGCCTGTGGCTCCGGTCGAGCCCGTCGCGCCGGTGTCACCAGTCGCGCCTGTGGCTCCAGTCGAGCCAGTGGCACCCGTATCGCCAGTTGCGCCTGTGGCGCCAGTTGCTCCGGTCGAGCCCGTAGCGCCAGTTGCTCCGGTGGCACCAGTATCGCCGGCAGCGCCCGTGGCTCCGGTTGCACCGGTCGCGCCCGTGGCTCCGGTCGCACCCGTGGCGCCGGTCGCACCAGTGGCACCGGTCGCGCCCGTCGAACCTGTAGCGCCCGTGGTACCTGTAGCTCCGGTCGAGCCTGTCGCTCCCGTCGAACCTGTGGCGCCCGTATTGCCGGTCGCCCCTGTGGCACCGGTCGCGCCCGTCGAACCCGTTGCGCCTGTCGAACCGGTGGGGCCAATGTTTGTTCCAGCAGATGAAGTGGCTACCGCAAAGACACCGTTGCTGGTGGCGGCGTCCGCACTAGCAACCGTAACCGTACCAACGCCAGAAGCCGGAACCGTAAAGGTTCCTGCAGCAACTTGGGTAAAATCTTGATTGGAGTTGTTTCCCGCCTGTGGGACGAGCGCAGTAATCGTATATGTTGTCGACACTCCAGTCGAGGGAACGTTGATCAAAATCCCAACTGACGTGAAGGGAGAAATGGCCTCAGATGGAAGAGAAAAATAGGCAACAATAACGCCGGTAGAAGTGGTAACATAATAATCAACAGTAAAGACACTACCTGGAACATTCGCGGCTGTATCAAGCGTACCATTAAGGGTAATTTCCACGCTCAATATGCCCGAATAGCTCGCGACCCCCGTCATCGTCAGCGGCGCCACTTGCCCGGCCGCCAGTTCCCATTGGCCACCCAGGGCGGTCGCGCCGACCAAAGCGCTGGCGGCGCCGACATAAACCCCGGCAGCATCCTCGAGCGCCTCGACAAACGCCTCGCCAGCCGCGCCACAGCCAGTCTCGCAACTCCACAGCCGCAGGTCGCCGTCCTCGGTCAGGGCCCGGCCGATGGCGGCCAGGTCGCCGGCGTCGCGCGCCAGCGTCTCAGCCGACCATTCGCCGGCCGCGAAAGCGACGCGTCCAGGCGCGCCGTGGGCGATGACGTGCACAGCAGCAAGGCCCCGGCGACCAGCCAGGGCTGCCGCCATCTGCGCGGCCGCGGGCCGCGTGGCATCGAGCAGTACCGGCTGCACGCCGGGCCGTAGCCCTGCCAGAAGGGTCTTGATGTCGCTGACGGCGGGATCGATGAAAACGACTTCGGACGTCATGGCATGATCGCCCTGGGGGTATTGGGGCGAAACTTGCTGTGTTGATGCGTAAAGGCCCGGCCGCGTGGCGACCGGGCTAGGGAAGGGAATTGGATGGTTCAGCACGACATCACCCCCTTTGTCCGACGGCGCCGGACGGAGGCGCGGGTACATCCACGGTGAAGCCGGCCGAGGTGAACTTGCCGGCTTCGTCGAAGACGCCGACGTCGAGGCCCGTCGATCCGCCGGGCACCTTGACGGTGATCCGGAAGGCCCTGTTCGCCATGTTCGGAAGACTGATGTTGCCGACGATCGAGCCGTGGTCCCTGTCGACCACGAAGTAGGTCGTCGAGCCGGCCGCCAAGCCGCTCGGGACCAAGCCGGATACGGTGATCTCGATTGCCGCAAGAACTGCTGCGTAGCTCATGATGCCCCCCCGGGTCAGCGGCGGCCGTGCCGCGGCGTGCTTTGTTGTCTTCACGTTCAGTTTCCAGTCGCCGCCCAGCGTCGGCGACCCGACCAGGTCGTTCGCCGCCGCGACCGGCGTTCCCGTCGCGCACGACAGCGCGTCGATAAAATTGCTTCCGGCCGCGCCGGCGCCGGCGTTGCAACTCCACAAAAGCAGTTCGCCGCCTGCGCCCAGCGCCTGGCCGATCGCGGCGAGATCGGCCCCGTCGTCATCGAGCGTCGCGGCTGACCATTCGCCCGCCGCGAAGTTCACGTGGCCAGGCGCGCCGTGAGCGATGACGTGCACGGCGTCGAGACCGTCGCGGCCTTCGAGCGCCAGCGCCATCTGGCGCGCCGCCGGGCGCTTGGCGTCGAGCAGGATCGCCTCGACCCCCGGCCTCAGATTGGCGAGGATCGTGCCGAGATCGGATACAGAGGGATCGACAAAAAGGATCTCGGAAGCACCAGCGGGCGCGTCGGTTCGCCCATTCGGGCGACCAGTTGCTGAGGCTGGCAGCGGAAGAATTTGGCGCCCATCGAGCCGGGGCACAACGCCCTGGGGCGCACGCGACAACACTTGATTCACACTACCCACTCCCGTCACCCGTGCCGCCGACGCCTCGACGGCAAACTCGCGAGTGAACTCCGGAATGGGAGCGTCTGCCTTCCGCCGAGGACAGACATAGACGCGGCGTCTCACGGCGCGCCTGATGGGCGCACCTTCGTCATCCGCTAAATAGCCTTGCTACCCAGATCCCTGCCCAAACTCGCCTGCACAGACCTTACGGCCACCCGACCGTGTGATCTGTGGGCACCCTCTATACCCATACATTAGTAAAATCGAAAATTAGCGATTTGTAAACTATTAAGGAAGGACTTGGTAAATTCCCAGGAGCGGGGCAGCAGACCTCGGTCAATATTGAGGTGCCGGACTCGCGCAAATTGTTTTTGGAAATCTAAGGCTTGGCGGCCTCCTTTAAGTTGCTTTCAATCCGCGAATGGTCGCCATGGCCGGGCCAGCCGCGGACCCCCCTGCAGGCGGCTGACCCTGGTACCAGGCATGCCCTACGATGCTGCGCGAGCCGACAAAGCACGAATGAAAAGCGCGCGGGGTCCGCTTTCCAGCGAAGCCCGCGCGCCCGTTCTCCAATCTGGACCGGTTACCGTCCAGGTCCATTCGCCGCTCAGTCGTGCGGCTTCAAGAGATCCTTCAGGGACGTCTTGACGGTGTGGTCGTTGCTGGCGTAGCCGGCGCCAGGCTTGGTCTGATCCGAGGTGAGATCCGTGCTCGCTCCGGAAGGCTTGTTCTGGTTGTTGCCAGATCCGCTGATTGTCTTGAGGACGTTCAGCAGGTCTGTCGTCACCGAAGTCGCCGCAAGGCTGACCAGGCTGCGGAACGACCCATGGCCGCCGGAACCGCCGCCGCCGTCAGTCGAGCTGGACTGCAGGAACTTCGTCGTGTCCGTCAGCCCCAGCGTGCTGGCCGTGACGTTGGCGTTATGCCCGCCGTTGCCTTGGCCTCCGGAAGAGTTGCCCTGTCCCTGATGTCCGCTGTTGTCGGCATTGTTATGATCCCCGGAATTGCCCGGCGCAGGCTGTTCTCCGTTGCCGTGGCCGTTGTTGCCATGACTACCAGTGTCACCGCCACCCGAACCAGTTCCTCCGGTCGGGCCTGTCGGACCTTGCGAGCCTGTTGCACCAGTCGCACCGGTTGCCCCAGTCGAACCTGTGGCACCAGTCGCTCCGGTCGCTCCGGTGTCGCCAGTTGCTCCGGTCGAGCCTGTTGCCCCAGTCGAACCAGTCGCTCCGGTAGAGCCGGTTGCCCCAGTCGCGCCGGTCGCACCTGTCGCTCCGGTAGAGCCGGTGGCTCCGGTCGAACCAGTCGCTCCGGTAGAGCCGGTTGCCCCAGTCGCGCCGGTCGCAC
Organism: Mesorhizobium sp. B2-4-19; assembly: GCF_006441315.1. Lineage (NCBI taxonomy): Bacteria > Pseudomonadati > Pseudomonadota > Alphaproteobacteria > Hyphomicrobiales > Phyllobacteriaceae > Mesorhizobium > Mesorhizobium sp. B2-4-19. Next base: position 5,278 of record NZ_VFUV01000039.1, read on the forward strand.
CTGTCGCTCCGGTAGAGCCTGTCGCACCAGTCGCACCGGTTGCCCCAGTCGAACCTGTGGCACCAGTCGCTCCGGTCGCACCGGTGTCGCCAGTTGCTCCGGTCGCGCCGGTCGCACCCGTCGCACCCGTGGCTCCGGTGTCACCCGTTGCGCCAGTCGAACCAGTTGCACCGGTCGAACCAGTCGCTCCAGTCGAGCCTGTCGCTCCGGTCGCACCTGTCGCTCCGGTCGAGCCTGTTGCTCCGGTCGAACCGGTTGCACCGGTCGATCCCGTGGCACCGGTCGAGCCAGTTGCGCCGGTCGAGCCAGTTGCACCCGTCGAACCTGTTGCACCCGTCGAACCGGTCGCTCCAGTCGAACCTGTTGCACCCGTCGAACCGGTCGCTCCGGTAGAGCCGGTTGCCCCAGTCGAACCAGTCGCTCCGGTCGAACCAGTGGCTCCGGTCGAACCTGTCGCTCCGGTTGAGCCTGTTGCTCCGGTCGAGCCGGTCGCCCCAGTCGAGCCTGTTGCTCCGGTCGAGCCTGTTGCTCCGGTCGAACCTGTCGCTCCGGTCGAACCAGTGGCGCCGGTCGAGCCTGTCGCTCCGGTTGCCCAGTCGAACCAGTGGCTCCGGTTGAGCCGGTTGCCCCAGTCGAACCAGTTGCGCCTGTCGCTCCGGTTGCCCCAGTCGAACCAGTGGCTCCGGTTGAGCCTGTTGCTCCGGTAGAGCCTGTCGCTCCGGTCGAGCCTGTCGCACCAGTCGAGCCCGTCGCTCCGGTTGAGCCTGTCGCTCCGGTCGAACCAGTGGCTCCGGTCGA